>JBNKHB010000061.1:0-11866 GCA_050290125.1 Robiginitalea sp. | reverse complement strand
AGGATTTCGCCGAGGATACCTTCCGGACCCTTACCGCCGTGGACAGCGTTATCGTGGTGATCGACGTGGCCAAAGGGGTGGAAGAACAAACCGAGAAGCTGGTCCAGGTCTGCCGGATGCGACAGATCCCCATGATCGTGTTTATCAATAAACTGGACCGCGAGGGGAAGGACGCTTTTGACCTGTTGGACGAAGTGGAACAGAAGCTGGACCTGAAGGTGACCCCGCTGAGCTTTCCCATCGGCATGGGATATGACTTTAAGGGCATCTATAACATATACGAAAGGAACATCAACCTCTTTGACGGGGGTGGGAAGAAAAAGGTAAAGGATACCATTGCCATCGACGATCTGGATTCCCCGGAGCTGGACGAACTGATCGGCAGCGCATCTGCGGACTCCTTAAGGGAGAACCTGGAGTTGGTGCAGGGGGTATACCCCGCCTTTGACCGGGAGGCCTACCTGGCTGGGACCCAGCAGCCCGTATTTTTTGGATCTGCGCTTAATAACTTCGGAGTGAGGGAGTTACTGGACTGTTTTGTAGACATTGCCCCGCCGCCCCGCCCCAAGAAAGCGGAGGAACGGCTGGTAAAGCCGGAGGAACAGGAACTCAGCGGCTTCGTCTTCAAGATCCACGCCAATATGGACCCCAAACACCGGGATCGCCTGGCCTTCGTGAAGATCGTATCGGGCACCTTTGAGCGCAATAAACCCTATCTGCACGTGCGCCTGGACAAAAAACTTAAATTCTCCAGCCCCAATGCCTTTTTCGCGGAGAAAAAGGAGATCGTGGATCAGTCCTACCCGGGGGATATCGTGGGCCTGCACGACACGGGGAACTTCAAGATCGGCGACACGCTAACAGAGGGGGAAACCCTCCACTACAAGGGGATCCCGTCCTTTTCTCCGGAGCATTTCCGGTATATCAACAATGCGGACCCCATGAAATCCAAGCAACTGGCCAAGGGCATCGACCAGTTGATGGACGAAGGCGTGGCACAGCTGTTTACCCTGGAGTTGAACGGCCGTAAGGTCATCGGGACGGTGGGCGCCTTGCAGTACGAGGTGATCCAGTACCGCCTTGAGCACGAATACGGGGCCAAATGTACCTACGAGCCCTTTCCGGTGCACAAGGCCTGCTGGGTGGATCCCGAGGACCCGCAAAACGAGGAATACCAGGAATTCTTAAGGGTCAAGCAGAAATTCCTGGCCAAGGACAAACGTGGGCAACTGGTATTCCTGGCGGATTCTGCCTTCTCCCTGCAGCTCACCCAACAGAAATACCCCAGCGTAAAGCTGCACTTCACCTCGGAGTTCGATTAGGTACCCTCCCAGGCGAATGTCTCACAATTCGGTCCCGGATTTAGCCGGTTCGGTCAGGTAGTTTATTTTCCGGCGGCTGGTTGTTCCATTTTTAGTGTGTTCTGAAAACAAACTATCATGGAAACTGCCATTACCATCCTTATTTACATCCACGCGCTATTTGGAGCGATCGGCCTGCTTGCCGGTTCTGTCGCTATTGCAACCACCAAAGGAAGCCCGGTCCATAAACAAGGCGGGCGCTGGTTTGTCCGGGGCATGCTCGCAAGCAGCCTCATCTCCCTGTTCGTAGCCCGGATGCCCGGTCATATCAATGATTTCCTCTTCAGTATTGGGATCTTCACCTTATACATGCTGCTTTCCGGGACCCGGGCGCTTCGCTTTAAGCCCCGGTCCGGCACCAAACCCGGACGGTGGGACTGGGGTTTATCCCTACTCATGGCGGCCACATCGCTATGGATGATCGTGGAAGGCGGCATCCATCTGGCAATGGGCCGGGAAGGCACGCTGTTTGTATTCTTCGGGGCGATCGGAATGACGCTGTCCCTTGCGGACATGCGGAATTTCGGACGCTTTGCAGTTAATCCCAAGCTCTGGCTCAAATCCCATATCGGTCGGATCACCGGGGCGTTTATCGCTTCGGTTACCGCCTTTATCGTTGCCGGGCTTAAATGGGACGGGATCATCTTCTGGACCGCCCCTACCCTGCTGGGCAATTTTTACATCGCGTATTGGATCCGGAAAGTAGGGAAGGGTCGAAAGTCCAGAATTGCCCAATAGCACGACACCAATTAGTGGATTACTTCAACCCTAATGCACGTCTGCTTTTATCAATTCCAGAACCTGCCGGCAAGCAGGTCTCCAAACGTTATAAATAAAAAAACCGCGCCTTGCAGCGCGGTTTTTTTTATGCCTCCCCGGTAGGCCCGAAATTAAGCGGGATGGGGGGTTGTTCGTAATCCTTGATGGTGCCGTGGGCCTGTTCAAAACGCTGCACGTTCTCGCCCAGGGCCTTCAGGAATTTTTTGGCGTGCTGCGGGGTAAGCACGATGCGGCTCTTTACCTTGGCCTTCGGCCGGCCCGGCATGATGCTGATAAAATCCACCACAAACTCGGAAACCGAGTGGTTGATGATCGCCAGGTTGGAATAAATCCCCTCCGCGGTCTGTTCGTCCAACTCGATGTTGATCTGTTTCTGTTGCGGGTTCTCTTCCTTTTCTGCCATATGCTTGGGAATTAAAAAACCCCCGGGGAACGCCCGGGGGTTTTCAATAGCTATTATTAAAACTTCAGTTCCTCCTTGCGGGCCATGATCTCGTCGTATTCCTCCTTGGAACCGACAATGATGCTGTCGTAGTCGCGCATGCCCGTTCCGGCCGGGATCTTGTGACCAACGATCACATTCTCCTTCAGGCCTTCAAGGTCATCCACTTTACCGCTGACGGCCGCTTCGTTGAGGACCTTGGTGGTCTCCTGGAAGGAGGCCGCGGAAATAAACGACTTGGTTTGCAGCGAAGCCCGGGTAATCCCCTGCAGGATCGGGGTAGCCGTTGCGGCCACCGCATCCCGCGCCTGAACCAGGGTCTTGTCGGCCCGCTTCAGGATGGAGTTCTCATCGCGCAATTCTCGTACGCTCAGGATCTGTCCGCGCTTCAGGTTCTCGGACTCGCCGGCGTCGGTAACCACTTTCTTACCGAAGATCTCGTCGTTCTCGGTAATGAAGTCGTCCTTATGTACCAGCTGGTTCTCCAGGAAGATGGTATCGCCCGGATCCTCGATCTGGACCTTACGCATCATCTGGCGGACCACCACTTCAAAGTGCTTGTCGTTGATCTTCACCCCTTGCAGGCGGTAGACCTCCTGTACCTCGTTCACCAGGTACTGCTGTACGGCGGACGGGCCTTTGATGGCCAGGATATCCTCCGGCGTGATGGAACCGTCCGAAAGCGGCATTCCGGCACGCACGTAATCGTTCTCCTGTACCAGGATCTGGTTGCTGAGTTTTACCAGGTACTTTTTCAACTCCCCGGTCTTGGACTCGATGATGATCTCGCGGTTTCCGCGCTTGATCTTCCCGAAGGAAACCACCCCGTCGATCTCGCTGACCACGGCGGGGTTGGACGGGTTCCGCGCTTCAAAGAGCTCGGTTACCCGCGGCAGACCTCCCGTAATATCCCCGGCCTTGGCCGATTTTCTCGGGATCTTCACCAGGATCTTGCCTTCGGTGATCTTCTCGCCGTTGTCCACCATCAGGTGGGAGCCCACCGGCAGGTTGTACGAACGGAGCGTCTCGCCCTTCTTGTCGCGGATATGCAAGGTGGGGATGAGTTTCTTGTTCCGGGATTCGGAAATCACTTTTTCCTGGAAGCCCGTCTGCTCATCGATCTCCACCTGATAGGTGATCCCCTGCTCGATATTCTCATAAGCGATCTCTCCCGGGAACTCGGTAACGATCACACCGTTATACGGGTCCCACTGGCAGATGACATCGCCTTTCTTCACCTTGGCCCCGTCCTTGATAAACAGCTGGGAACCATAGGGGATGTTATTGGTACTGAGGGTAATACCCGTCTTGGCGTCCACGATCTTGATCTCGGACGTACGGGAAATCACCACATCTACTTTCTTGTCTTCGGCATCTTTGCCGGATACGGTCCGCAGATCCTCGATCTCGGCCACCCCGTCGAATTTCGCCTCCAGTCGGCTCTCCTCGGAGATGTTACCGGCGATACCCCCCACGTGGAAGGTACGCAGCGTAAGCTGGGTTCCGGGCTCCCCGATGGATTGTGCGGCAACCACACCTACGGCTTCGCCGCGCTGTACCATCTTGTTGGTAGCCAGGTTCCGGCCGTAACACTTGGCGCAGATACCCTTGGTAGCCTCACAGGTAAGCGGGGAACGAACTTCGATCCGCTCTATGGGCGATGCCTCGATCTTCTCCAGGTCCGATTCCATGATCTCCTGCCCGGCTTCCAGTAACAATTCCTCGGTCAGCGGGTCGTATAAGTCGTGCAGGGATACCCGGCCGAGAATACGCTCGCCCAGGGTTTCCACCACTTCCTCGTTCTTGCGGAGCGCTTCCACTTCAATACCGCGCAGCGTACCGCAATCCTCGATGTTGATGATCACGTCCTGCGACACGTCCACCAGGCGTCGGGTCAGGTAACCGGCATCCGCTGTCTTCAGGGCGGTATCCGCCAAACCTTTCCGTGCACCGTGCGTGGAAATAAAGTATTCAAGGATGGATAGTCCCTCCTTAAAGTTCGAAAGGATGGGGTTTTCGATGATCTCGCCCCCGCCCGCAGTCGACTTCTTCGGCTTGGCCATCAGCCCCCGCATACCGGTAAGCTGACGGATCTGCTCCTTGGAGCCCCGGGCCCCGGAATCGAGCATCATGTACACCGAGTTGAAGCCCTGCTGGTCTTCCCGGATCCGCTTCATGGCGAGTTCGGTCAGCATGGCGTTGGTAGAGGTCCAAACGTCGATCACCTGGTTGTACCGTTCGTTGTTGGTGATCAGACCCATGTTATAGTTCATCATGATGCCATCCACCTGTTCGTTGGCGTCGGCGATCATCTCGTGCTTTTCTTTCGGGATGATGATATCTCCCAGGCTGAAGGACAGGCCGCCGCGGAAGGCGAATTCGTATCCCATGGTCTTGATCCGGTCCAGGAAATCGGCCGTAGAAGGCACATCGGTAACCGAAAGGATCCGTCCGATGATATCCCGCAGGGATTTCTTGTTCAGCACTTCGTTGATATAACCCGCCTTCTCCGGCACTACGGAGTTAAACAGTACGCGACCCACGGTGGTTTCCATGAGCTTGGGCACCAGTTCCCCGTTCTCGTTCAGGTCCTTCACACGGACCTTGATCCCGGCGTTCAGGTTTACGCGGCCTTCGTTGTAGGCAATCTCCACCTCCTGCGGGCTGTAGAACGTAAGGCCTTCCCCTTTGACCGGTACTTCCTTGGTAGACTTGCGCTCCTTGGTCATATAGTACAGGCCGAGCACCATGTCCTGTGAAGGAACGGTGATCGGTGAACCATTGGCAGGGTTCAGGATGTTGTGAGAGGCCAGCATCAGCAGCTGGGCCTCCAGGATGGCTTCCGGCCCCAGGGGCAGGTGAACGGCCATCTGGTCCCCGTCAAAGTCGGCGTTAAAGGCGGTACATACCAGCGGGTGCAGGCGGATCGCCTTACCTTCGATCAGCTTCGGCTGGAAGGCCTGGATCCCCAGGCGGTGCAGCGTGGGGGCCCGGTTCAACAGCACCGGGTGTCCCTTCAGGACGTTCTCCAGGATATCCCATACTACGGGCTCCTTCTTGTCGATGATCTTCTTAGCGGATTTTACCGTCTTCACAATACCGCGCTCGATGAGCTTGCGGATCACGAAGGGCTTGTAGAGTTCCGCTGCCATGTCCTTGGGCAGACCGCACTCGTAGAGTTTCATTTCCGGGCCTACCACGATCACGGAACGCGCGGAGTAATCCACCCGCTTTCCGAGCAGGTTCTGGCGGAAACGGCCTTGTTTTCCTTTGAGGGAATCCGAAAGCGATTTCAGCGGCCGGTTGGATTCGGTCTTTACCGCGGAAGCTTTCCGCGTGTTGTCAAAGAGGGAATCTACTGCTTCCTGCAGCATCCGCTTTTCGTTACGCAGGATCACCTCCGGCGCCTTGATCTCCATCAGGCGTTTCAGACGGTTGTTCCGGATGATTACCCGGCGGTACAAGTCGTTCAGGTCGGAAGTGGCGAAACGGCCCCCGTCCAGCGGTACCAGTGGGCGGAGTTCCGGCGGGATCACGGGGATCACCTTCATGATCATCCACTCCGGCCGGTTCTCGCGGTTGTCCTGAGATTCGCGCAGGGCTTCCACCACTTGCAGGCGCTTCAGGGCCTCGGTCTTCCGTTGCTTGGAAGTCTCGGTGTTGGCCTTGTCGCGCAGCTCGTAGGAGAGTTCCTTGAGGTCGATCCGCGCTAGCAGGTCGATCAGGCACTCGGCGCCCATCTTGGCGATGAATTTATTCGGATCGCTGTCCTCCAGGTACTGGTTCTCCGGCGGGATGGTCTCCAGGATGTTCAGGTATTCCTCTTCGGTGAGGAAGTCCATCTTCTCGATCTCCTCCCCGTCGGGGCCTTTGGCAACCCCGGGCTGGATGACCACATACCGTTCATAGTAAATGATCATGTCCAGTTTCTTGGAGGGCAGCCCCAGCAGGTATCCGATCTTGTTGGGCAGCGAACGGAAGTACCAGATATGGGCTACCGGCACAACCAGGTTGATATGTCCCACCCGGTCGCGGCGCACCTTCTTTTCGGTTACTTCCACCCCGCAGCGGTCGCAGACGATACCCCGGTAGCGGATCCGCTTATACTTCCCGCAGGCGCATTCGTAATCCTTTACCGGGCCAAAGATCCGTTCGCAGAACAGACCGTCGCGCTCCGGCTTGTGCGTGCGGTAGTTGATGGTTTCGGGCTTCAGGACTTCCCCGCGGGATTCCGCCAGGATGGCTTCCGGAGAAGACAGTCCGATGGAAATCTTGTTAAACCTCTTGATTTGTGTATTATCCTTTAATCGAGCCATTCGAATTGGGTACTAAAGATTAATTGTGTTGTGTAAACGGGCTTACTCCTCCAGGCGGATGTCCAAACCTAATCCCTTAAGTTCGTGCATCAACACGTTGAAAGATTCCGGCAATCCGGGTTCGGGCATGCTTTCGCCCTTCACGATGGCCTCGTACGTCTTGGCCCTTCCGATCACGTCGTCCGACTTAACGGTCAGGATCTCGCGCAGGGTGGCGGATGCACCGTAGGCCTCCAGGGCCCACACTTCCATTTCCCCGAAACGCTGGCCTCCGAACTGGGCTTTACCACCCAGGGGCTGCTGCGTAATGAGGGAGTACGGCCCGATGGAACGGGCGTGCATCTTGTCGTCCACCATGTGGCCCAGTTTCAGCATGTAGATCACGCCGACCGTCGCAGCCTGGTGGAATCGTTCCCCGGTGCCCCCGTCGTAGAGGTAGGTATGCCCGTATTGCGGGATCCCGGCCTCGTCGGTGAGCTTGTCGATCTGATCCATGGTAGCCCCGTCGAAAATAGGCGTGGCGAACTTCTTGCCCAGCTTCTGACCGGCCCATCCCAGTACGGTCTCGTAGATCTGTCCGATGTTCATCCGCGAGGGTACCCCCAGCGGGTTGAGGACGATGTCCACAGGCGTCCCGTCTTCCAGGAACGGCATATCCTCCTGCCGTACGATGCGGGCCACGATACCTTTGTTCCCGTGGCGGCCGGCCATCTTATCCCCAACTTTCAGCTTCCGCTTCTTGGCGATATAAACTTTGGCCAGCTTCATGATCCCGGCCGGCAGTTCATCCCCTACGGAGATGGTGAACTTGTCCCGGCGCAGGTTCCCCTGCAGGTCGTTCAGCTTGATCTTATAGTGGTGCAGCAGGTCCGCCACCAGACTGTTGGTCTTGGTGTCGGTGGTCCAGCTACCCCCAACCAGGTGGGCAAAATCGTCCACCGCGTTGAGCATCTTCAGCGTATATTTCTTGCCCTTCGGCAGCACCTCTTCGCCCAGGTCGTTCATCACGCCCTGAGAGGTCTTTCCGTTCACGAGCTGGAAGAGCTTGTCCACCAGCACGTCCTTGAGCTGCTGGAATTTCACTTCGTACTCCATTTCCAGCTTGGAGATGGCTTCCTTGTCCTCGGAGCGCTTGCGCTTGTCCTTGATGGAACGGGAGAAGAGCTTCTTGTCGATGACCACCCCGTTCAGGGAGGGCGGCGCCTTCAGGGAGGCATCCTTCACATCGCCCGCCTTGTCGCCGAAGATGGCGCGCAGCAGCTTCTCTTCCGGGGTAGGATCAGACTCCCCTTTCGGGGTGATCTTACCGATCAGGATGTCGCCGGGCTTCACCTCGGCCCCGATCCGGATCATTCCGTACTCGTCCAGGTCCTTGGTGGCTTCCTCGGAAACGTTCGGGATGTCGTTGGTAAGCTCCTCGGCACCCAGCTTGGTGTCGCGGACCTCCAGCGCGTACTCGTCGATGTGGATGGAGGTAAAGATATCCTCCCGCACCACCTTCTCGGAGATCACGATCGCATCCTCAAAGTTGTATCCCTTCCAGGGCATGAACGCCACTTTCAGGTTCCGGCCCAGGGCCAGTTCCCCGGTCTCGGTGGCATAGCCCTCGCAGAGTACCTCGCCCTTCTTCACCTTGTCGCCTTTGCGGACGATCGGTTTCAGGTTGATGCTGGTACCCTGGTTGGTCTTGCGGAACTTGACCAGTTCATAGGTCTTGGAATCCTCGTCAAAGCTCACCAGGCGCTGTTCGTCCGTACGGGTGTACTTGATGGTGATCTTCTGGGAGTCCACGTATTCCACTACCCCGTCGCCTTCGGCATTGATCAGGACGCGGGAATCCGTGGCCACCTGGCGCTCCAGCCCGGTCCCGACGATGGGGGAATCCGGTTTGAGCAGCGGTACGGCCTGCCGCATCATGTTCGAGCCCATCAGGGCGCGGTTCGCGTCGTCGTGTTCCAGGAACGGAATCAGGGACGCCGAGATCGAGGCGATTTGGTTCGGCGCCACGTCCGTGTAGTTCACCTCCTTTGGGTCAACGACCGGGAAGTCGCCTTCCTCGCGGGCGATCACCTTCTCGGGTTCGATGGCCCCGTCCTTCTTCAGCGGGATGTTGGCCTGGGCGATCTTCATGCCCTCTTCCTCTTCCGCGCTCAGGAAGGTGTAGTTCTTCAGGTCTACCTTGCCGTCCTCCACCTTGCGGTAAGGGGTCTCCAGGAAGCCCATGGTGTTCACCTTGGCGAACACGGAAAGGCTGGAGATCAGCCCGATGTTCGGACCTTCCGGCGTTTCGATCGGACAAAGCCGTCCGTAATGCGTGTAGTGTACGTCCCGTACCTCAAAGCCGGCGCGCTCGCGGGAGAGTCCTCCCGGCCCGAGGGCGGACAGACGGCGCTTGTGCGTGATCTCCGCCAGCGGGTTGGTCTGGTCCATGAACTGGGACAGCTGGTTCGTTCCGAAGAACGAGTTGATCACGGAAGACAGCGTCTTTGCGTTGATCAGGTCGATGGGCGTAAACACCTCGTTGTCGCGGACGTTCATCCGCTCTCGGATGGTCCGGGCCATACGGGCCAGCCCCACGCCGAACTGAGCGGAAAGCTGCTCCCCTACGGTACGCACCCTCCGGTTGGAAAGGTGGTCGATATCGTCGATCTCGGCCTTGGAGTTGATCAGCTCGATCAGGTACTTGATGATGGTGATGATATCCTCCTTGGTCAGCACCTGCTTGTCCATGCCGATATCCAGCCCAAGCTTCTTGTTCATCCGGTAACGGCCCACCTCGCCGAGGTTGTAGCGCTGGTCGGAGAAAAACAGCTTGTCGATGATGCCGCGCGCGGTCTCTTCGTCCGGCGGTTCGGCGTTACGCAGTTGCCGGTAGATGTGCTCCACGGCCTCCTTCTCGGAATTGGTGGGGTCCTTCTGCAGCGTGTTGTGGATGATGGCGTAATCGCTCTGCGCGTTGTTTTCCTTGTGCAGCAGGATGGTCTTCACATCGGTCTCGATGATCTGGTCGATGTGCTCCTTTTCCAGCACGGTGTCGCGGTCCAGCACGATCTCGTTCCGCTCGATGGAAACCACCTCGCCGGTGTCCTCATCCACGAAATCCTCGTGCCAGGTGTTCAGCACCCGTGCGGCCAGCTTGCGGCCCAGTACTTTCTTGAGTCCCGTCTTGGTCACCTTTACCTCCTCGGAAAGATCAAAGATCTCCAGGATGTCCTTATCGCGCTCAAAACCGATGGCGCGGAACAGGGTGGTTACGGGTAATTTCTTTTTACGGTCGATATACGCGTACATGACGCTGTTGATATCGGTGGCGAATTCAATCCAGGAGCCTTTGAACGGGATCACCCGGGCCGAATACAGCTTGGTGCCGTTGGCGTGGAAAGATTGTCCGAAGAACACGCCCGGCGAGCGGTGCAGCTGTGAAACCACTACGCGCTCGGCCCCGTTGATCACGAAGGTACCGCTGGGGGTCATGTACGGGATGGTCCCCAGGTACACGTCCTGTACGATGGTCTCGAAATCCTCGTGCTCCGGATCGGTACAATACAACTTCAGCCTGGCTTTCAGCGGCACGCTATAGGTCAGACCCCGCTCGATGCATTCCTGGATGGAATAGCGCGGCGGGTCAATAAAGTAATCCAGGAATTCCAGTACGAACTGGTTCCGGGTATCGGTAATGGGGAAATTCTCCATGAAGGTGTTGTACAACCCTTCGTTGGCGCGTTGGTCAGATTTCGTCTCAAGCTGGAAAAAGTCTTGAAAGGATTTGATCTGAATGTCCAAGAAATCCGGGTATTCCGGGATGTTCTTAGCCGATGCGAAGCTTAGTCTTTCAGTCTGTTTCGTCAACATCTACGGACAGTGTTTATCGTGAATCTCGTGTGTGGGCTGTATATACCTTTATATACATCGTATAAAAGGGTTTAGGTCTAGCCACCAAAAAGGCGGAAGACCTAAACCTAAACCGTATGGTTAAAGCAATTATTTAAGCTCAACTTCTGCTCCTGCTTCTTCCAATGATTTTTTGATACCTTCGGCTTCATCTTTGGCAACACCTTCCTTAACAGCTTTAGGGGCGCTGTCAACGATGTCTTTGGCGTCTTTCAGACCCAGCCCGGTAAGTTCCTTAACCAGTTTTACAACAGCCAGCTTGGATGCACCGGCTGCCTTGAGGATTACGTCGAATTCGGTTTGCTCCTCGGCGGCCTCGCCTGCGTCTCCGCCAGCGGCTGCACCACCGGCTACCGCAACAGCTGCAGCAGCGGGCTCAATGCCGTACTCCTCTTTCAGGATATCAGCCAATTCGTTTACCTCCTTTACGGTAAGATTGACCAACTGTTCTGCGAAATCTTTTAAATCTGCCATTTTTCTATCGTTTAATAATCTGTTTTTAAAAATATACTTGGGTAATTAGTGCTAATGTGTTATTCCTTTTCGGACAGGGTCTTCAGGATTCCCGCCAGCTTGCCGCCTCCGGATTTCAGGCCGGAAATGACATTCTTGGCCGGAGATTGCAGCAGTGCAATGATATCCCCGATAACCTCTTCCTTGGATTTGATGCTAACCAGCGCATCCAGCCTGTCATCGCCGATAAAGATCGCCTCTTCGATAAAGGCGCCTTTGAGCAGCGGACGGTCAGACTTTTTGCGGAAGGTCTTGATCAGTTTTGCCGGGGCGTTGCCGGTATCCGAAAACATAAGGGAAGTATTTCCCTTGAGGACTTCGGGCAGTTCCCCGAATTCCTTATCGGAGGCTTCCATCGCCTTGGCCAGCAGCGTATTCTTTACTACGGCCAGTTTGATGTTCGCCTTAAAGCACGCCCTCCTCAGCTCCGACGTGGTCCCTGCATCCAGCCCGGAAATATCCGCGAGATAAATCGTTGGGCTATCTGCCAGCTGGGCGGTCAGATCCTGAATAACCGTTGCTTTTTCTTCTCTGGTCATTTTAGATATATTTTAGTTAGACCA
>JBNKHB010000060.1:0-12146 GCA_050290125.1 Robiginitalea sp. | reverse complement strand
CGAATTTTCACATTCTATATGTGTTGTTCACTTTTCGCCTGGTAGCTTTTCTAGATCTGGGAATTTGATTTTTCTTAGTTGCAGCAGTTCGTCTTCCCGATCTTCATCGCGCGTGACTCTCTCTTCTCAGGCTGGACTCCCGCCGTGAAACCTTGTCCAGCAAACGGATCAGCTCCCCGGACCGGATCAGCTCCAGGCCGGATTCGATATCTTCCGCAAAGACCCGGTCATACGCTGCGAAGCTAACCCGGGTGCGTACCAGCTGGTGCGCTTTTTCCAGGAAAATACCCGATTTAAGCGGCTTCCGGTATTCGAATGCCTGGGCTGCGGTCAGCAGCTCCACGGCAAGGATCTTTTCCACGTTCCGCAGCACGCGAAGCGCTTTCCGGCCGCTGATGGAACCCATGCTCACATGGTCTTCCTGGCCCATGGAAGTGGGGATGCTGTCCGCGCTTGCCGGGAAACAAAGGCTTTTGTTCTCACTGGCCAGGGCCGCGGTAGTATACTGCAACATCATATAGCCCGAATTGAGCCCGGTATCTTTCATCAGGAGTTTGGGCAGGTCTGTGTTATTGCCTTCCAGGGCCAGGTAGACCCTGCGGTCCGAAATGTTCCCGATCTCGGCGGCGGCGAGGCAGGCGTAATCCAGTGCCATGGCCAGCGGCTGGCCGTGGAAATTCCCCCCGCTGATCGCAAGGGTCTCGTCGATGACCACCGGATTGTCCGTCACGGCGTTGAGCTCCACCTCCAGCAATTCCTTCAGGTGGAGCCAGGCGTTGCGGGAGGCGCCGTGTACCTGCGGGATGCACCTCAGTGAATAGGGGTCCTGTACCCGTTCGCAATCGATATGGTCCTCCAGGATCTCGGAACCCTCCAGCAGGTGGCGCACCCGGTGGGCCACGTGGCACACGCCCCGGTATGGCCTCAATTCATGCAATTGGGGATGAAAGGGTTTGAGCGAGCCCTGCAGGCCTTCCAGCATCATGGCGCCGACGATATCGGCCTGTGCCAGGCAGCTGTGCATCTTCTCGATCACCTTAACGGCATGGGCAGCGATGAACTGCGTGCCGTTGATCAGGGCCAGGCCTTCCTTGGGCCCCAGTTCCAGGGGTTCCTTTCCATGCGCTTTCAATACCTCTGCGGTTGCGGTTTCCCGGCCGTTTTGCCGGAGTTTCCCCAGGCCGATCAGCGGCAGGAATAAATGGGCCAGGGGCGCCAGGTCGCCGGAGGCGCCTACCGAGCCCTGTGACGGAACCACCGGCAGGAGGTCCTGCTCCAGGTGCCAGAGGATCCGGTCCAGGGTAGATTCGGCAATCCCTGAATACCCCTGGGCAAGCGCCTGCAGTTTCAGGATGAGCATGAGCCGGGTGATCTCGTCCGGTACAGGCTTGCCCACCCCAACGCTATGGCTTTTCAGGATGTTGACCTGCAGCTTGCTGGTCTCGGAGGCGGATATGCGGGTGGTGCACAGCGGGCCGAATCCCGTGTTGATGCCGTATACGGGTTCTCCCTGGGCCACGATCCGGGCTACGGCCTCATGGCTTTTCCGGATGCGGTTGCGGGTTTCCCTACTCAGGGACCCGCCGCGTTTTCCGCGCGCCAACTCCAGGGCAATTCCGGCCGTCAGCTGCTGTTCCCCGTATAAAAAAAGGGGCCGTTTCTCTGCCATTCGTTCGGTTTAGGTTGCCTGGTAAATGTACGTATTTTAGACGGTCCGGAGTCCCGTGGGACCTTCTATTCCATCCGGTGGGAAGCAGCCCGAAAATCGTATTTTTGACGAAACTTTTGTAGATGATCACCGACCTGATAGCGCGCCGCCGCTCCGTGTTCCCCGCCCAGTACAACGATAAACCCATAGCGGCATCCCTGCTAAGGGAATTGCTGGAAGCGGCCAACTGGGCACCCACCCATAAGCGCACCGAGCCCTGGCGTTTTAAAGTATTGCACAGCCCTGCGTCCCGCGAGCGGCTCGGCAAATTCTTAAAGGAGAAATACCTGGCCACCGAAGCGAAACCGAAACAATTCAAGGCCGAGAAGCTCTATAACAACCCGGTCCAATCCGGCGCGGTGATCGCCATTTGTATGCAACGCGACCCAGCCGAAAGCCTGCCGGAGTGGGAAGAGGTCGCAGCCACCGCCATGGCCGTGCAAAATATGTGGCTGGTGTGCGCGGAGCGAAACCTGGGCTGCTACTGGAGTTCTCCCGGACTCATCCGCCACATGGATGCCTTCTTTGAGCTGCAACCCGGGGAGCGCTGCCTGGGGTTCTTTTATATGGGGTATTACGACGGGGAGTTGGAAGCGGGTACCCGCGGCCCGGTAGAGGAGAAGACCGAGTGGTTATAAGCGCTTAATCGAACCAGGGGAAGAGGGCAGCCCGGTGTTCCCAGACATCCAAGGCAAAAAATCCCAGGTAAATGATGGCGACCACGAATTTGAGGAAGGTCCCCGTCAGGAAACCTACAAAGGAACCGAAAGCCGCCTTCAGCGCGGTCTTCTGATCGGATTTGTTCAGGAGTTCCCCGACGATGGCGCCTACAAACGGCCAGATGATGATCCCGGCAATTCCCAGTACCGGGAATACAATGGCGATGAGCAGGCCTACGGTGGTACCGATCATCCCTGCGCGGCTCCCGCCGAACTTTTTGGTGCCCAGGGCCGGGATCCAGTAGTCCAGTGCCACCGCGATCAGGGCGACCACCGCCGTTATCCCCAGAAACCACCAGTCTTCCGGTACGGCCCGGGTCAGGGCCAGCAACAACAGGCCCACCCAACTAATGGGCGGCCCGGGCAGCACGGGTAAAAAACTCCCCAGGATGCCCAGGAGCATACATATGAATCCGATTACGAGAAGCAGGATATCCATGGCGGTAATAAGTCGAGACATAAAGATAAATGTTACACCCGGGCAGGCGCATGTTGTTGATTAAAAATTGAACGCTTCTCATATGCCGCCACCTTGGAATTTGGAACAGCATCCTCAAAAAAATCGTAATTTCCCGGCCAGTTGCGTCGGTAATGAGGAAATGGATACTGTACGGGTTAATACTGCTGGGGATGGGTTCCTGCGACTGGTTCGCGTCCAAGGAAACCCGAACCCGCAAACTGGTGGACCAGGAGATGCAGGGGATCAATTTTAACGAGCTGGATCAATTCCCGCTCTTTGAGGATTGCGACGAGACGGCAGCCAAATTCACCCAGCGCGATTGTTTCCAAAATACCTTGCTGCTGCATCTGTCCATGACGCTGCAGGATTTCCAGTTCCGTACCGAAGAACGTCTGCGAGATACGGTCTGGGTGGATTTTTTAGTGGACCGGAATGGGGGGATCTCCGTCCTGGGGATGGATCGGCACCCCGAGCTCATGGAGCAGAATCCCGAATTCGAACAGATCATCAGCGGCAGCCTGCGAAGCCTGCCGCGGCTGCAACCGGCCCTAAAGCGCGGGGTGCCGGTATCCGCACAGTTCCGCATTCCCTTAATCCTGGATACCGATGAATAAGCCGGCCGCTACGGAGACCATCATCCTTGGAATTGACCCGGGAACCACCATTATGGGCTTCGGGATCATCCGGGTACTCGGCAAGCAGATGGAATTTGTGCAAATGAACGAATTGCTGCTGCGCAAATACGACGACCCCTTTACCAAACTAAAGTTGATCTTCGACCGGACCATCGAGCTGATCGATACCTACCATCCTGATGAGATCGCCATTGAGGCTCCGTTCTACGGCAAGAATGTGCAATCCATGCTCAAACTGGGCAGGGCACAGGGGGTAGCCATGGCGGCCGGGCTGTCCCGGCAGGTCCCGATTACCGAATACCTGCCCAAGAAGATCAAAATGGCCATTACCGGGAACGGAAACGCCAGCAAGGAACAGGTGGCCCGGATGCTGCAATCCGTACTCGGGCTTAAGACATTACCCAAGAACCTGGACAGCACCGACGGCCTGGCGGCGGCGGTATGCCATTTCTACAACCAGGGGAATCCGACGGTTGGGAAGAAATACTCCGGGTGGGAGGCGTATGTGAAGCAGCACGCGGGACGCACGGGGGAATGAGCGGGATCTACCTCCATATCCCCTTTTGTAAACAGGCCTGCCATTACTGCGATTTTCATTTTTCAACCAACCTGAAGCACAAGGCCGCCCTGTTGGAAGCCATGCAGACGGAATTGCGCTCCCGCCAGGGCGAGAAATGGGAAAAGCCGGTGGAGACCCTGTATTTTGGAGGCGGCACGCCTTCGCTATTGACACCCGAGGAGATCGCGGCATTTGTGGAGCTGGTGGCCGAGGTCTATGGGCTCTCCGATACCGTCGAGATCACCCTGGAAGCCAATCCGGACGANCTGGATACGGAGCGCCTGCGGCAACTTAAGGCAGGTCCGGTAAACCGGCTGAGCATCGGGATCCAGTCTTTCCAGGAGCCTGTATTGCGTTGGATGAACCGCGCGCATTCGGCCCGGGAAGCGATCGAATGCCTGGAAGAAGCCGCCGGATTGTTCGACAATTTTTCCATCGACCTTATTTATGGAATACCGGGGGAACTGGGCGCGCGGTGGGAGGCAGATTTAGATAAGGCCCTGGAGTTCATGCCGGCCCATATTTCGGCTTATGCCCTGACCGTGGAGCCGAGGACTGCGTTGCATGCCTTCATCGCCAGGGGGCAATCCCCGGAAATGGATGAATCGCGGGCCGAATCGGATTTTCAGTTGCTGGTCCGAAAGCTTGGGGCTGCAGGATACGAGCACTATGAGATCTCCAATTTTGCCCTCCCGGGATACCAGTCAAGGAATAACAGCGCTTACTGGCAGGGCAAGCCCTATATCGGTATCGGGCCCTCCGCCCACTCCTATGACGGAAGCCGCAGACGCTGGAACCTGGCCCACAACCTTAAGTACGCGAAAGCCATAGCGGAAGGCAAAGACTATTTCGAGGAGGAAGTCCTCAGCCCCCGGGACCGCTATAACGAAGCCGTTATGACAGGGCTGCGCACCATCTGGGGGGTTTCGCTCGCGCAAATCAAAGACACGCTCGGCCCGAAATACCGGGAGTATTTGCTGGAGCAGGCTGCCCCGTACCTGGATCGGGATTTGCTCACCCGCGATGGTGAGGCACTGCGGACCACGCCCAGGGGCAAATTCCTGGTCGACGGAATTGCGAGTGACTTATTTATGGTTAATTTGAGATGAATTCAAACAAACGGCAGTGACGGCTGAATTTACATTCGGGCAGACCAGATACCGGGCAGACCTGAGCCGGCCCATCGATATTTCGGTTGCGGTCTCCGATCGCGGTATCACGGCCTGGGGCCTGGACCGGGCCCGGATGCGTCCGCATACCGAAGAGGGATTTGTAGGCAGCATTGCCGCCGGGGCCTCCGTTAATTTTAACGATATCTGGTTCAACCCGCATGCGCACGGGACCCATACCGAGTGCCTGGGCCATATCGAACTTTCGGCTGCATCCGTAATGCGGAACCCGCCGCCCGCCTGGATGCATGCGCGTTTGGTAAGCCTGCAACCGCGGATTAACGACCGGGATAGGGTCCTGACGGCTGCGGATCTGGCAGATGCATTGGGGACGCAATCCCCGGAGGCGGTCATTATACGCTCGTTGCCCAATCCAAAGGAGAAAGCCGCTCAAAAATGGTCCGGGACCCACCCGCCATTTCTGGATCCGGCTGCCGCCGCCTGGCTCTGCGAAAGCGCCGTAAACCACCTCTTGATCGATCTGCCGTCGGTGGATCCGGAACAAGACGGCGGGGCCCTGGCGGCCCATAAGGCATTTTGGGGGCTCCCGGCAGCACCCAGGCACCAGGCTACCATCACCGAGTTGGTTTATGTGCCCAGTGCAGTAGCGGATGGCGACTATCTGCTTAATTTGCAGGTAGCACCCCTGGATAATGATGCCAGCCCGAGCCGACCGGTGCTTTTTGAATTGAAGAAGATATGATCGAATTATTCATAGGATCGCTGATGGGAGCCGTGCTCATGTACGGGATGTATTCCCTGTTCAACCGCAAGAGGCGGAAGGACCTGACCAGCTATCAGTCCACCGTGTTGTTGGAAAAGATCCGCGCCGTCTGCAAGCTTATTTCCGTAGAAGGCGATTTTGCGGAGATCTACCGGTATGAAAACCGCCGGGAGCATTTCGGCAATTTGTTCAGCAGCAAAAAGAAGGCCCTGGTGGTGATCAACGCCAAGGCGCACATCGGCTATGATTTCAAGAAGCTAAGGATCTCGGCGGATCCTGGCAAGAAGACCGTTTACCTGAAGGATTTCCCGCAACCGGAAATCCTCTCTATTGAACCAGAGCTGGAATTTTACGATATCCGTAACGGCATCTTCAATGCCTTTACGCCGGAGGACATGACTGCCCTGAATAAGGAAGCCAAGGCGCATATCCGCGAAAAAATCCCGGAAAGCGGCCTGATGGAGACCGCCCGGCACGAAGCCCTGGAAGCCGTATTGCTGATGGAAAAGATCGTGGAGACCATCGGCTGGAAACTCAATTACCAAGCGCTTGAACTGGACGAACCGGAGATCCGGTTTATCGATGCCCAGCGCAGGAGATTGCAATAAATTTGACCTTAGAACCCGTTTAGTAGAATCCAATGAGAATCAAAATCTTTATTTTTAGCCTGGCCGCGGCGCTGCTGTGCCTGCCTGCCGAAATGAACGCCCAAACCCAATCCGAAATGGCTACATTCAATCCCGCCTTTGCCCATACCGTTTACTTCTGGCTGCACAATCCGGATAAAGCGGAGGACCGTAAGGCCTTTGAGGAATCGCTTACCAGATTCCTCTCCCGCTCCCAGTATGCGAAAACGAACTTTATCGGGACGCCTCCCGGCGCCACGCGCGATGTAGTGGACGGTTCTTTCACGTATTCCCTGATCGTTTCCTTCGAGTCTGCCGAGGCGCAGGCGGCCTATCAGGCGGAGCAACCCCACCTGGATTTTATTGCGGAGTCCGAGCACCTTTGGAAAAAGGTGATCGTTTACGACTCCATAGGTTTGGAGCAGGGGGAGTAAACCGCCCGCCATGCATATCGAGGAATTTCGCGAATACTGCCTGGGCAAGAAGGGCGCTACAGAAGGTTTTCCCTTTGGCGAAACAGTGCTGGTCTTTAAGGTGATGGGTAAGATGTTTGCCCTGGCCGCCTTGGACCGCCTGCCGCCCCAGGCCAACCTGAAGGCCGATCCGGAACGCATCCCCGAACTCCGCGAAACCTATGACGGTCGGATCCTGCCGGGCTATCATATGAATAAATCCCACTGGAACACGGTGTATATCGAACAATTGCCGCCCCGGCTGGTGCGGGAACTGATCGATGACTCCTTTGATCTGATCGTGGCCTCGCTCCCGAAGAAGAAACGGGAGGAATGGGTAGGCCTTGATAAATCGTAATCAAGGCTCTGGCGCTATCCCCGACGCTATAAATTCCGAGCCTGCAATTCGTGGAAGCGGTCCGCCTGCAGGCGCATCAGTTCCTCGGCCTTTTGTTTCTTGTAAGCATAAACGGCTTCCTCCTCGGCGATCTCGCCGTAGATCTTTTCGTTCAGCACCCGGTCCGTATCGGCCAGCTTAAAGCGCTGGTCCACCTTTTGTTTCACCCAGGCCGCCACGGCCGTTTCCTCGTCCTCCAGTTTCAGGTCATAGGGCCCTTTTGGCGTCATCAGTTTTACCAGGATGGGGGCGGTCTCTATCGCCAGGAATAACAGGAATATAAAGAAGGATGGGAACCAGGGCAGTTCGCCCAGGGCATTGATGCGCGCCATCAGGCCGTCAAAGCCGTCGATGACCGGCTGCGCATCGGCCACGGCCTGTCCGTACCCGGCTTCCAGTTGGGTAATTTCTGCCTCAACGGCTGCAATCCGGGCGTTGTTTTCTTCGCGCAACGCGCGCAATTCCGCAAGCGAGGCATCGTGTTTCTCGCGTTTTTCCTGATACACGGGCCCCTTGCCGACGAGCAGTGTGCCTTCGCGGCCCTCGGCCTCCGCGATATAGGTATCATACAGCGCATCCGTAACGGCTTCCTTATCGGTTATTTCCTGTTTGAGCGCCCCGATCTCGGCCTCCTTTTCGGCAATGGCCGGAGTATATTGCAGGGCCAGCTGCTCCTGGTTGTCCAGGGTCATCTGATTCTTCTGCTCCAGCAAAACGCGGTCGATCTCCTTTTGGAAAATTTTCAGTTCCAGGGGTTTTGAAATGACCACGGCGATGATCAACGCCAGCAGGATCCGCGGGCTGGCCTGCAGGGCCTCCTTCCAGAAGCTGTCGCGCTTGCGCATGGTGGAAACGATATAGCGGTCCAGGTTGAAAATCAACAGTCCCCAAACCAGGCCGAAAACGACCGAAATCCAGATGGCGTCAAATACGGTGTAAAGGGCGTAGGAGGCTGCGATGGCCGCCATAAGCGCAGTAAAGAAAACGGTGGCGCCGATGCCGGCGTATTTGTTTTGTTCCCCTTCGGAACACGTGCTGAGGAGTTCCCTGTCCGCTCCGGAACAGAGGATAAAGAAGCGACGTATCATATAGCGTTCAGGTTTGGATACTGCTATTAGAACGCAGGGTTCCGGGATTTGTTACGCTATTAAGGGAAATTAACAACCGCCAGGCAGGATTCCTGAAGACCCGTTACTCAGACAGGTAGACGACCGTTTCGTCTTCCCCGCTATTCCGCACGTTTATGTAGTCGATCTTTCCGGATCGAAACAGCTCGATCGCCGCATCCCCGCTGACCGGTTCTCCCTTATAAAGAAATTTCGCGCCGTCATCCGTCAGTTCCTTCAGGTGCGTTTCGGGATCCGGGGGCGGAGGCGGGGGCGGCACGGGTGCTCCGTCGATTGGGGGCACTGGTGGCAGGGCCGCGACCGGGGCAGGGTGTGCCGGTTTAGCCGGCCGGGCTCCTTTTGGGGGATGGACCGCTTTGGCCGCATGCGCTTCCCTGGCATTGTGCGGAGGCCTGGGTGGGTGGGGCGGATGCGGAACGGGGGCCGCGGGCGCTTGCAATGCAGTCATGCCAGCGGGATCCGGGGGCGGGGGTGGCGCCGGGAAGTCCGGGAAGGGCTCCGCGTCAGCGCGCTGCTTCTCGTTCATTCGATCGTAGATTTCCGCCATACGATCCACCTCTTCCATGCGGATTCGGATGTTCCCGGAGGCGATCATCCGGTTGTATTTGGAAGCCAGTTTTTCGTATTCCCTCATTTCATTCCGGCTGGCACCGTCCTGCAGGGTTGCTGCTTTCTCTTTTCCGGCTGTTCCTACAATTCCGGTTGCCGGGACTACCGCCTGAGGATCGTGGTTGCGTTCCATCCCGGAGCCCCCCGGCCCGGGCATATCGCTTGGGGATTCATAAATGACGTTCCTGGAAGTAAATCCGTAGAGGGCCAGGGCGGCCACGGGCAACAACAGTCCGGATACCAGGCGCTGTCGGCGTTTGGGAGTGTTTGATTTCATGATTACGATTCGTTTTTTGATAGATGAATAATTGATGGCATGTACGAATGCCGGCTGATTTCTTTCGACCTTGGAAAACTCCAGTAAAGTGCGCTGGTAGGCGAGGGCCCCGGCACCCTTGCGCAGGACTTCCCGATCCGCCAGGAATTCGTGGTTCAGGCGGATGGCACTCCTGAACAGGTACACCAACGGATTGAACCAGAATACCAGGCAAATAAGTTCCGCTATGACCAGATCTGCGCTGTGCCCTTGCCGGATATGCGCTTCCTCATGGGCAATTACGGAATCCGGGATTTCCCCTTTGCGATAGGAAGTACCATTAAGGAACAAATACCGGAAAAAGGCATGAGGGGGTTCGGGAGCCCGCAACAAAACACGGGTGTACCGGGGTGAGCGTTCCCGCGGGTTACTTCGGATCTTCCGGATCAGGCGGTGCAGGTTTCGAATAAAAAAGATCCCGAACAACACCAGGCCCAACCCATACATCGCAAGGGACCAATCCAGCAGGGATGGACCTGCCTCAGCTTGCGGTAAAGCGAGGGTTTGCAAGCCTAATAAAAACGGGTTATCGACCGTTGCGGCTGAAGCCGCCAATGGCATTTTGACCGGGATCCGCACCAATGGGAGCAGGATCCCTCCCAGCAGGGCCAGCAATAGGTAAGCACGCTTAAAATGGTGGTTGCCTTGCCGTTCCAGCAACAAGCGGTAGAAGCCGTAAAACAGCAACAGGCAAGCGGTGCTTTTGATCAGGTAGATCCACATGGTCATTTCTTTTTGATCTCTTCCTCTATAAGGACTTTCAATTCTTCCAGTTGTTCCTTGCTCAGGTCGGCTTCGCGTGTAAAAAAGGAGGCGAATTGCGCCGTATTGTTCTGAAAGAAATGGCTGATCAGCTTATTGATGTGCCCGGCGAAATAATCTTTTTTGCTTACGGTGGGATAGTACTCCCGGGAACGCCCGTGCGTCCGGTAAGCCACATAGCCTTTTTCCACCATCCGCTTCAGCAGCGTGGCCACGGTGGTCTGCGCCGGCCGGGGTTCGGGATGGGCGTTTACCAAATCCTTCAGGTAGGTGCTTTGCCGCTCCCAGAGGAGGTTCATCAGCGCTTCTTCGGCAGGGGAGAGTTTCATAGGGCAGGCTTTTATTCTACAAACATAGAATAAATACTTTAATTCTACAAATGTAGTTTAAAAAATACCCGGGCCTGCAGCGCCCCTATTTGGAGAGTTCGGCGAAGTACTTAAAGAAATAGGGGATGGTCTCGATGCCCTTCAGGTAATTCCAGATGCCGAAATGCTCGTTGGGGGAGTGGATGGCGTCGCTGTGCAGGCCAAAGCCCATAAGGATGGTCTTGCTGTCCAGCTCCTTCTCAAAGAGGGCCACAATGGGGATGCTCCCTCCGTCCCGCTGCGGCACCGGCACCTTGCCGAAGGTCGCTTCGTAGGCCTTGCTGGCCGCGCGGTACCCCACATGGTCAATGGGCGTCACATAGCTCTGGCCCCCATGGTGCGGGGTTACCTCCACACGCACCCCTTTGGGCGCAATCGCCTTGAAATGTTTTGTAAACAAGTCGGTGATCTCATGCCACTCCTGGTTGGGGACCAGCCGCATGGAGATCTTGGCATGCGCCTGGCTGGGGATGACCGTCTTGGCGCCTTCACCGGTATAACCACCCCAGATCCCGTTTACGTCAAGGGTAGGGCGGATGGAGGTCCGTTCGTTGGTGACATAGCCGGTTTCCCCGTATACGGCCTCGATGTCCAGGGCCTTCTTGTAATCTTCCAGATCAAAAGGGGCTTCCGCCATCAGATCGCGTTCCTTCCGGCTCAGCTCCACCACCTTGTCGTAGAAACCGGGGATGGTAATGTGGTTGTTCTCGTCGTGCAGGGAGGCGATCATCTTGGTGAGGATGTTGATCGGGTTGGCTACCGCACCGCCATATAACCCGGAGTGCAGGTCCCTGTTGGGGCCGGTAACGGTCACTTCAACATAGCTGAGACCGCGCAGGCCCGTCGTGATCGAGGGCACCTCCCGCCCGATAAAGCTCGTATCCGAGATCAGGATGATATCATTGGCAAGCTTCTCCCTGTTCTCCTTCACGAAAGTCGAAAGGCTGGCACTGCCCACTTCTTCCTCGCCTTCGATCATAAATTTTACGTTGCAGGGCAAGTCCCCTTCCCGGTTCATGTATTCAAGCGCCTTGACATGCATGTACATCTGGCCCTTATCGTCTGACGCGCCACGCGCATAGATCGCGCCTTCCGGATGCAGCTCGCTTTTCCGTATAACCGGTTCAAAGGGCGGCGAATCCCAGAGGTTCAGCGGATCCGGCGGCTGTACGTCGTAGTGCCCGTAGACCAGCACGGTGGGCAGGTCAGGATCGATGATCTTTTCCCCGTAGACGATGGGATACCCTTCGGTGTCGCAGACCTCTACATGCCCGCAGCCGGCATCCAGCAGTGCCTTTGCCACGGCGCCGCAGGTGTCCAACACATCCTGGGAAAAGGCGGAATCCGCGCTGACGGAGGGCAGCCGCAGCAGTTCGATCAGTTCCTGGATGAAGCGCTCGCGGTGTTGTTCGATATAGGCCTGGATGGTTTGCATGAAGCAGTGTTTTTTTGGTTGGATTAAAAGTACGAAAGTGGCCCATTTTTTAAAAGCGCCGGGCAGGGAGGTTTTACATT
>JBNKHB010000059.1:0-12206 GCA_050290125.1 Robiginitalea sp. | reverse complement strand
CCATCGTCTGATTGGCAAGAAGGTAACACCTGCCTTCCCGTTCCACATAGGTCCTCATAAAATGGTAGGTAACCGGGCCCGGTTCCCGGTCCACGACCGTATAACCGCTTACAATGCCGGTCGCTCCCGAAACGGTTGCGGTCAGGTCCCTGGAAATCCTGGAGTTGGCATTGGGCGTATGGTTGCTGAGATGCCTCCTTGCCCGGTCTAACACGGCTGCCTTATCATCGATGGTGGAGGCATGGTTGTGCACCCAGAGAAACTCCTCGGCGAGCATTGACTGGAGCGTTTCCACATCGGAATCCAGCTGGGCTTTTTCCCACGCGGCGTCCAGTGCTCTGAGGTTTTCCGGCGTTAAACACCTCTGCTGGGCCCGTGCCTGGCCAAGGAAACCTCCGATCAGGATCATAAACAGGTAAAAACGGATCATAAACAAGAATTAAAATATGGTTACTGGTAATCCCGGGCAAAATGTTCGTTCCATTTCGCAGTCTTTAGTAAGGTCCCGTTTTCGCGGATCGAGCGTTTATAGTCGTAATAAAAACTATCGGCATCGCTCGAAAACAGCAGTTCGGTATTGAGGTCCACCTCCCGATCAGGCAATTGAAAGTCAATCCGGTATTTGGCCTCCACAGAGGTACGGGCAGGATCGGTATCGCTGCAACGGTGTATGATGGATTCGAAGTTCCGGTAAGTGCCCCATGGAAAGGCCTCCTCCCATTCGTTGATCGCCGTTACGCTTCGAGTTTGGGTGATGGAATCGTAGACAGCCTGATTTACCTCTGCAAAGCCGGAGGTAGTGCCCTGTGTCAGTAAGCCAAATTCCGGCAGTTCGGGGTCTGGTTGGATCGCTTCCCAGGCATATCCTTCTTGCATTCCTGACGGGAGCAGGGGAAGTGTGATTGCGCTGCCTGTTGCCCCGCCGGTCCGGACCAGGTTCGGCCCTGATTCCGCTGCCGGCCAGAACATGGGCCATTGGGCGTTGCTGATGGATACGCGCAGCCGGTGCCCCGGTTTAAAGTTCCAGGTGGTCCAGTGCAACTCGATCTCCATACAGTAAGGCTCCCCGACCGGACTGGGGGCCGGCGCACTGGCAGAGCGAAGGTGGGTGCTGTTAAGTCCGGCACCGGTGACCAGCGTTACCCTCCCGTCCGGGGCCACGTCGTTCAGCCGGACAAACCAGTTTACATGTTCGTTTTCGGATTCAACGCACAAACGCACCCGCGGGTAACCAGCTATGGATATTTCTTGTTCCACAGGCAGGTCGTAGACCAGGCAGTTCCCATCAAAAGGCGCCTGGTCCGGCGGCCAGTCGCCCCACCACATCACCGGTCCGCCTCCCTCCACACCGTCCGAAGGCTGGCTGTGAACGGTATCCCGGCCAAGGCGTTCCGCTTGCTCCCTGCTCAGGGCCTTGCCCCTGGAGTCAAAATTCAGCTGCAGTTCGTCCCGTTCAATTTCCGACCATTTTTCCGCCACCTTCCACTGTCCGTAAATGGTATCGGTTCCTGCGCCGGGCGGGTGATAGTCCCTTTGGTAGAAGATGATTTCCGGGTAGGGTATTGCCTTTTTTTGAGGTCCCAGCATCCAGAGGTCCAGCCAGTCCACCACTTCCCTGCGCCACTCCACGGCAGGGGCCACATCGGCCGTATGCGGCCAGGTATGGTTCCAGGGGCCAATAAGCGCGCGCTTCGGGCCCTTGGTCTGGTTACAGAAACGTTCCACGATGTCCCGGTACCCGTCATACAGGCCTGCGATCAGGAAAGTAGGCGTATCGAAATCCCCGTAATGGCTGTTCAGGGAGGCGCGGTCCCAGAAAGGGCCGTCCCTTTGTTGCTTTTTATACTTCAAAAACCAGGGTTCGGACAGGAACCGCTGCTCAAAGTATGCGGAATCGAGTACAAAATCCGGTGCTCCGGGCAGGGCGTTGTCCAGGTCCCGGCCAATCTCATAGGCGTCCACATGAAGGATGCCATCCATAAAATGAACGTCGTCCTGATAAAGGTCGTCAGTGGACATCAGCGATACGATGGTTTTCAGCGCCGGTGGTTTCCGCATGGCCAGTTGCAGGGCGTTGAAGCCGCCCCAGGAGATCCCGAATACCGCCACACTGCCATTGGAATAGTCCAGTTGGGACAGGTAGTCGATGACCTGCTCACCGTCATCCAATTCCCGGTCGCTGTATTCATAAGGCACGATGGTGCCCTGGCTTCTGCCGGTGCCACGGATGTCTACCCGCGCCACAATGTACCCATGCTGAACAAAGTAATTAAAAACCCCGTACCTGGATCTGCGGTGCTCGTCCTTTCGATAGGGGAGGTATTCCATGATAATGGGATACTGCTTTGCAGGGTCAAAGTCGTGCGGTACATACAGATCGGCCGCCAGTTGCACCCCGTCCGGCATCGCGATTGAGAGCTCACGAATTTCGGGTGGTTCCGGCTGATTCGCCGGGTCGCTACAACTATATAATCCCAATAAGGCCGCCCAAAGGGCAGCGCTCCGGAGGATTTTTCGGAGCAGTACGGGCCGCAGGCCGCGTAATACGGGAAAATGGGGTCTGGGATTAGGCGCCAACATTTAGGGATCATACAACTGCATCGAAATTTAAGCCTTTCTAAGGCAGCGGCGAACCCCCAAACCTTCTTTTTCCACCGGGGTTCTCACAGGGTATTCAAAAAACTGCCCAGATCCATGTCTTTTTCGAGCCCCAGCTTCTTTTTCAGGCGGTATTTGGATTTGAGGATGCTTCCGGGCAGGACGTTCATGGTGGCGGCAATTTCCTTGGTGGTCAGGTTCATGCGAAGAAAGGCTGCCAGGCGGATTTCTTTTTCTGAGATGTCAGATGAGAGTGTCTTGAGCTTTTGGTCAAAGTCGTTGTGCACCTCGGCGAAATAGGTTTTGAACACTTCCCAATCCTTATCCGATGCATTCTCCTTTCGCAGCAACATTACAATCCGCCGGAATTCGGTCTTAAAGGTATTCGGGGACCTTTTGATGCTCTCCAGGTTTTCCATGAGCTCCTGTATAAAGGTCTTTTTCTGCACCAGATGCAGGGTTTGGCTGGCCAGCTCCTTCTTTTTGTGGGCTATTTCCTGCCGGTAGATGGCTTCCTGTTTTTCCCGTGCGATTCGGTTTTTCTTGATCCGCTGGCGGAAACCGAATACGAGGAGCCCTGAAAGTGCCAGGGCCGAGGCCATACCCCCGGCATACAGGCCTTTGGTAAGGTTGTCTGCCCTGGCCCTTGCGTTCAGGGTCTTAATTTCTTCCTGTTGCAGGGCGATCTCTGCCTCGTTCTGTTCTGTTTGATGCATGATCCGCAATTCTTCGATTTGTTGCGACTTCCGGATGTTGAAAATGCTGTCGTTTAACCCGTTGTATGCTTCGAAGTTGTCGAGTGCCAGTTGGAATTCGCCTGCTTTGCGATAGGCTTGGAATTTCTGGAAGTAGGCTTCGGCGGTCTGCGGAAGGGCCTTGATGCTATCGGAGATCACCAGGGCTTGTTCCAGGTTGGAAAGGGCCTGTTGCGGTTGGTTCAGGGCGTTGTAGAGGATCCCAAGGCTTAGATATGCCTTGTTGATCTCGGTGGGGTTGTCCATTTGACGATAGACCTCAACGGCCGCATTCAGGCTTTGCCGGGCTTTCCCGTAATCTTTCAGTTTGATATATGCATCCCCAGAGAGGTTATGCCCGCTGGCCTCAGTCCCCTGAAAATTATTCTCCTGTGAAATGGCAATAGCGTCCCTGAGGTGTTCAAGGGCCTTTTCCGGCCTGTTTTGCAGGATCAGATTCTCCCCCATATTTCGCAAGACATCGCTTTCCCAAAGCAAATCGTTGAAATCGTGGTAGACCTGGTAGGCCTGTTCAAAGTAGCTGAGGCTCTCCCGGTAATTCTCCAGTTTCATCTCCGTTTGCCCGAGTGCCATATAGGCATCGGCCTCAAAAAGTGGATCTTCTGCCCGCTCCTTGTACAATTCCAGCGCCCGAAGCTGGTTTTGAAGCGCAAGGTTATACAAGCCTTCCCGCAATTGGATATCCGCAAGTTGATGGTAAGTAGAACCGATGTATTTGAAATCTTCCTCCCTGGCATTCGCGAGGGTATCCCGGTTCTCAAAAAGCGAAATGTTCCTGTTTAAGTACGATTTTGCAGTTTCAAAGTCATTCATCTTATTGTACAGGACGGCGAACTGCATGTTGGACGTAAGTATACCCCCGATATTCTGTAACCGGGTTACCAGGTCCAGGGTGGCCTTCCTGTAGTAAAGCGCGGAATCCAATTCATCCCGGTTAAAAAAATAGTACCCCAGGTTATTGTACCCCAGGGCGATGCCATTTTCATATTGGATGTCTTCGGATATGGAAACCATCTTATGCGCATACTTGTAGGCCTCCGAGGGATTGGTATACGTGAGGTTCTGGCAGATCAAAGACGCCAGGCGTACCTTTACGGTATCATTAGCGCGGCGGTTGAACTCCAGAATGAGGCTGTCCACATTTCTGTATTCCTGGGCGCAGAGATTAGGAACAACTGCAAAAAAAATGGGCAGAAAAAGGCGCGAAATGGTCTTCATAGTGCAATACTTCACGGATGCTATTTGGTATTTAAAAGGTTTATAACCTACTTACCAAGGTAATCATTATCTCAACTTCGATCGAGGCCGATTCTATGTGTTAAAATTATTTTGTCCATAGATTTCCCGAGCACAACTTTGTCAAATTTGACCTTTAAGGCAGTTTAAAAAACTAAATATCAGATATATATGATTTTCATTACTTCGGGTGTTAATTCGCCTTGTCCACAGGTGATTTAAAGGAAATCCATACCCCTTGTCCACACTTTGTCTACAGTGAAAATTAGGTACAGGCTCCGGTCACTTCTAGTTTTGGAGGGTTGAATCTTTAAAACCAAGAAGTTATGAAAGCAATACCAGCTGCATTAAGAAATGCATTGTATCTCACCGTTCTTGTCATCGCAATAGGATGTAGCAAGGACGATGCAACCGATCCCGTCGACCCGCCTGCTACAGGAGGCGGCCAATTGACGGAAGGCGATGGCGTGGATGCCAATGATATAGCGACTTATCAGGGTGACATCGGGATCCTGATCAATACCAGAGACCTTGTTAAAAAGGGTTATAACCCCACCAAGGTCAATGTTTCTACCACTGCTTCCCAGGGCGATTACGACCAGCAGTTGGACGTGGATTCCTTTACAAACATTGCCAAATTGGCGCTGGCTATCGAGGACCTGACGGAGGCGGCGGAGTCCGAACTGAGGGATGGCGTAGGCATAGCGGTGGAAGTGCTGGACGGGAACGGCAGCGTGATCCAAACGGCCTCCTTCAGCGTGGTTTCCTTTGAAGAGAACGGGACCGAACTCAATGTCGATGCCGCAACCCTGGCACAGGTAGCCACCTCCATTGGCTTTAATGAGAACCTAACCCACTATTTCCAATCGGTAAGTCCTACCGGAATATACGGCAGCGGGGTGGTCTGGAAGCCTTCCAGCGCGCTGGAGAACAATGTGATCCTGGAGCAGCGCCAGTCCTCCTTCAACAAAGGGACCACCAGCGAGCAATTCTATATCCACAAGTTACAGGGAGGTCCCAACGAATATGCCATTTCTTCTGCCAATACCGGCAGGTACCTGGCAACGGACGGGAACGATAAAACCCTCAGGCAGTCCGGTGCGGTATCTTATCCGACAGGTATCGCGGACAATAGCCTGCATCCGGTCTATCGTTTCATCATCCGGAAGGAATCCAACGGGTATTACACGCTAAACGATTCTGACGGGAATCCGATGCGGCCGTATTCTCAAAACGGGGCGATCAGTTGGCGGACCAATGCCACGGGCTCCGCTGTCCAGTACTTCAGGATCATTGCCCCGGATATCGAATGGGAGGTGACCCAGCTGGGTACCGAACACCAGCGTCCCATTTTTCCGGCCGCGGAGACCTCGTTCGGCTTTAACAGCACCCTGATCAACTGCGGCTCCGGAAACCTGCAACAGGAAGTCGGGATCGAGAAGGAAGTTACCACCACCTACACCTCCGCCTTGTCCGAGACCATTGGGTTGAGCGGCCGGGTGACCACCAGTGTGGAAACCTCTGTGAGCGCTACTGCGGAGGCCAGCTTCTTCGGCAATGGCGGATCGGTTACCGGGGAGGTGTCCGCAGGACTGGAAGTATCCGTGGAAGCCAGCTCGTCCACCACCGTATCCAGCGAGGAATCCGTTTCGGAGACCAATTCCTTCTTTTCCACCCGGACCGTCACCGTCCCCTCGGGCAAGGCTTCCCTGGTCTATGATGCCTATCAGACCTATTCCAACGTGCGGGTCCCGTTTGTAAAACGCCTGAGGTTAAAGGGGTCCGATCCGGAAAGCGGAGCGCCTTTGGCGGGAGTGCAGATTGCCACACAGCTGGATATTACCAACTTTACCGGTACCCTGCTGGAGGTTGGTTCCGACTATGTGGAAATTTCCATCAAGGGGGTCATGGTCATGGATAACATCGTGGACACACAAACTGAAGTAAGGGACGTAGCCTCCAATTGCGGCTCATAAATTCCCTGTATCAAGGCAGTCGGTATCTAAGAGTTGGAGATTCAACAACTTGGTGCCGGCTGTTCTTTGTTATTTACTTTAAAACCCACAGCGATTGGGAAAGTTCGGAATTTCGGTTACTTTGTAACTCGAATCCCAGGCAGTATCCAAATCGATCGGTGCCTGTTAATCTGCAGCCCGGAAGCTGCCGAGAATATGAGTTTTGTAAGCTTTGGTGAGATCATGTTGCGGCTGGTGCCCGAAAAAGGCGGCATCAAGCTGGCGTCGGCCAATGCCTATCAGGTGGGTTTTGCCGGGTCGGAGTCGAACGTTGCCTCCTCACTGGCAATCCTGGGGAATCCGTCATCGTTCGTCACCAAACTGCCGTCAAATCCCATCGGGGACGGCGCCATTGCTTCCCTGAATTCCTTCGGGATCGATACCATGGGGATAGTGCGAGGCGGAGAGCGGGTAGGCACCTACTTCATTGAACTGGGATCCTCCATCCGGCCTTCACAGGTGGTTTACGACCGCAAGGCATCCGCGATCAGTGAAATAGGGGAGGGCGAGTTCAATTGGGAACACATCCTGAGCGGTAAAAAATGGCTTTTCCTTTCCGGCATTACCCCGGCACTTTCGGATCAATGCGCCCGGGAATCCGTTACGGCAGCCCGTATGGCCAACAAATTGGGTGTAAAGGTGGCCTTCGACATGAATTTCCGAAGGACCCTATGGGAAGACCACAGCACGGCCCGGCAGCGTTTTGACCAGGTGCTGGAATACACGGATATCCTCTTTGGCAATATCGGGGCCTTGTCCGATGTATATAAATTTGAATCCAGGGCCTCATCTGCATTGGAGCAAACCCTGGAGGCCGCCGAGTTCTCCGCTTCCAGCTTTGGGGTTGAGCATATCGCGTTTACGGTACGGGAGCATCCCTCGGCTACTGTAAATACGGTTTACGCCCTGTATCGGGCTCCGTCCGCTTTGGAAACCTCCGATCCCATCGAGGTGGTGATCACCGACCGTTTTGGCGCGGGCGATGCCTTTGCCGCGGCATTCCTCCATGGAATGAATAAGGAATGGCCTGGAAAAGACACCGTGGATTTTGCAGCGGCTGCCTTCGCGCTCAAGCATACCATAGCAGGGGACCAGCACACCAGCAGCGAGGCCGAGATCATGGCTGTTATGAATGGCCAAACTAAAGGGCATGTGATCCGATGAAGCCGGAAGCGATCATCCAGGAGCTCAAACGTCAGAGGGTATTGGCCATCCTCCGCCTGGCCCGGAGCGAACAGGTGCAGCCTGCGGTGGATAAATTGGCCGTTGCCGGGATAAAGGCGCTGGAGGTTACTTCCAATACCCCGGATTTCTTAAAGCATATCTCCGAGGCCCGTTCCAGCTACCCGGAATTATTGGTCGGCGCCGGTACCGTCGTAAATCCGGAACTGGCCGAAGCAGCCATGGATGCCGGGGCGCAGTTTTTGGTAACGCCCAATGTCAATACAAAGGTGATCCGTACGGCTAATGATCGGGCGATTCCCATACTGCCCGGGGCCATGACCCCTACCGAGATCTTTGCCGCCCTGGATGCGGGGGCGGACGCCATTAAGCTATTTCCGGCATATCCGTTGGGGTTAGCCCATTACAAGGCCATCAAAGCGGTACTGGACAAGGTGGCTGTTTTTGCGGTCGGGGGCATTCATTTTGATAATGCCCGGGAATGGATAGAAGCCGGGGTTGCCGGGGTTGGTCTGGGCAGCTCCCTGACTACGTATCTGAGCGAAACCGATCCGGAAACAGCCAAAGTGCGGATTGGACAATTTCTCCATGATCTCCGGAGCTGATCCCTCGCCTAGGGCTTACCTACCTCTGTAATTTTGACAACCAGGGGATTGTTCCACTTGCGGTCGTTGTAGATTCTCTGGGATCGCATGATCGATAGTTTCATGCCGTTTTCCGTTTGAACTACGGTTGGTTCCGGATTTGCCTCTTTATCGTATTCAAGAACTTTACCGTTGTGTCCTAAAACGGATACCCGGCTCCGGTCCGATGCCGAAAGGGACTTTACCGTAAATTCCCTGCGCTCGCCCAGCTCCCAGTTCTCTTCGTTAATCAGCAGGTATGCGGTTTTTTTATCCCTCGAGGTCAAAAACCAAATGTTGCCTTCCCGAATGATGTCATGAGGTATGGTATTCTCGAGCGCTTCCCCGTTGATGAACATCCAAAGGGAAATTTCATTCAGAGCCCCCATTTGTTCCGGCGGAAAATTACCCATGGCGTCCGGCCCGAAATTCAGGAGAAAATTTCCTCCTTTGGCCTTTATGTCTATCAGCTCAAGGATGGCGTCCTTCGCCGATTTATAGCGTTCGTTGGTAGGGCGGTATTGCCATTGGTCCCCAAACGTGTAGCAGGCTTCCCAGGGCGAGGGGATGGGGGTTTCGGGGGTTTCCTGCTCGGGGGTTTCAATGGCCCCGCGGGTCACTACCACATCGGGATTGATTTCCCAGCAAACCTTGGCCAGTTCCGTTTTAGCGAATTGCTCCATGCCATCCAGAAACACGATGTCGATAGTGCCATAGTTGGTCATCAGCTCCCTCATTTGCTTCTTCACATAGCTATTCAAGGAAGGGTTGCCGCTTGCCAGGGCTTCTTTCCGCGTCCTTGAGATAAGCGTACCCTGTTGGTGAAGAAAATAGAAATCGTCCGGGGAATAGTATAGGCCAACGGCCAGGCCTTCCCGGCGACAGGCGTCAATGATCATTCTTGTAACGTCTTTCCCGTAAGGGCTGCCCATGATCCCGAAATCCGTCGTCCCGGTTTCAAACATGCAGTAGCCGTTGTGGTGCTTGGTGGTAAATACGATGTATTTCATGCCGGCGAGCCTGGCAGCCCTGGCCCACTGCCCGGCATCGAAGTTTACGGGATTGAACGTTCTGGGAAGTTCGTTGATGTACCGATCCAGATAGTCTTCCGAAGCGCCAACCATGCTGTGGCTAATGACCATCCCCAGTTGCACATCCATGCTCCAATGGATGAACATGCCAAAGCCGAGGTCCGTAAACCATTGCTCTCTTTCAGGTTTGTTGAGGTTCAGGGGCCCGGATTCCTGAGCCTGGCCGAGGGTCAGCGCCAGCAGGGCCAGCAGGGCGCAACTCCGTCTTATGCAGGTGTACTTCAATAACATGGCTAAACGTTGACTTTAAGGCAGGCCAGAGACCCTGGCCTGATAAAACCTCCTCCTGGAGATCGTTTAATTTAGGAAAATTCTGCGGGTTCCGCCGATAGGGGTTTTAGGCATACGGGAAGTCTCAATCCAACAGTTGATCCGTTATCCGCAACACGTATTCATACCGGTTTTCTGACAGTTCCCGGAATTCCCACGAATCGTCGTCCAGTGGGGACTGCAGGTATACGCGGATATAATCACCGTCCTTCTTTTCGAATAATTCAATGTCGGTAAAGACACCGGAAGCAGATGGCGGTATGGGTACGGTAATGGAATTTAGGTCGGATCCAATAGGTACGGAAGTCATGCTTTTTAGCTCGGTAAAACCGCTCCCGGTATTCAAGAGGAACAGATCCGTGCCGGAATCATTTTGGATCAAATAACTGGTCTCTAATCCCGAATCTATAAAGTCGTCCTCGCATTGGGTGGCCATTAATAAGGGGGCAAATGCAATGAGTAGTGCCCTAAGGATCTTTAGCTTCATGTTCTCGTTTTACCAAATAACACCTTAAAAAGGCAATACCCTAATCCGGAAAGGTTATCAAATCATTAGCTATTGCCGACCGTCCTGCGAACCCCAAATATTAGCAAATACCCGATCATCCAGAATTCCCCCACAGTAGCCGGGATGACCAAAAGTTCCGAAAGGTCTCCGCCTACTCCGGCGTATCTGAAGAAGGTGTTCAGGATATAGCCCACACCGCCGATCATCAGGATGCGACCCAGCCAAACCGGCATCCACCCGGATTTAATGACCAAAGACCCCATGGGGATCAGCCACAACCCGAAAAACAGGCTGCCGATCCCCCAGGCATTTGACATTATCTGCTGTAACAAGACCACCGATGTAATCCGGTCGATCCCCGTGCTGCCGGCTGCATTTGCCAGGGCCACCGCAGCGCCCATGGCCATGGCACTGATCATGATGGCTACCGAATTTACCGTGCCCCAAAGGCGCAGATTCCCTGCTTTCCAGGAATCGATTTCGCGGAAAAGTTTATAAAACCAAACGGCCGCCAGGGCCTGGGCGCCCACTATGACCACCTCCAATAGAATGCGGATACGTGCTGTGGTTTCCTGATTGCTCAGGTTATCCAGGGTCTTTGCCGGGTCATCCGCGATATAGATCATGGGGTGGAGTACCAGGAAGCCCACCATCCCGGAAATGGCTAAAACGAGGTACCACATCCCTGTGATCCGCGCGGTCCTGACCCGTTTGTCGTGTTGCTCGGTCATTAGACTATTTGCCGTCACAACCGGGTTGGGCATCGATGTCGGATTCCAGCCGGATCGCTCCGATCCCGATATCCACTCCTGTGGCGGCACTCACCACCAGGGCGGAACGCACCTGGGACATGTCCACACCCAGGTTGCCGAAACAACTCAGGCTGATGCGGTATTCCTGCCAGTCACCCGGAACAATGCTGATGTCCAGAGACTGATTGCAGGAAGCATCCTCATCGCACATGGCAATCTGGACGGTAGCGGCTCCGGTACCGAAGGATTTCGCTGCAAAAGTGAGCTCCATGGCCCCATTTGCCTCACGGGACATATCGCTGGGAGAAGCCGAGCTGAGTCGCAACTGGACCTGTTCAGAACCGGTCCAATTAAGCCGCAGGGCATCTTCCTGGGCCTGGTGGTCGGTTTTGCTAACGATCAGGCCGCTGACCGAGGTGGGAAAACCGGAGACTTGTTTGACCAGGTCCCCCGAATGCAGCCACAGTCCCCAGGGGGCAACGGCTGCCCCTCTACCGTAAAACTCGCCGGTAGAGGCCATTTCACTGTCCTCCAGACCCGAGATTTCCGATAGCGGATCCACCGTAGTGCCACTGTCATAAGAGAGTCCGTATCCCAATTCGAAAAGGGGCTGGCTGTTGTCTCCCACCACAGCAGTGGATGGCCATGAAAATGATAAACTTCCGGTAAAATCAAAGGAAGGATCCCGCCTGAAGAGCAGGTCCGAGATTCCCCCTCCTTCGCTGCCCGGCAGCCAGGCGGCTACAAAGGCGTCCGACTGGTTGATCTCCGGGTTGGTCCACAGCGGGCGGCCGGAGAGGAAAACGGATACTACCGGTATTCCTTTGTCCCTGAACTCGCCCAGTTTGGCAACGTCAAATCCGTTAGGCGCAAAATCCAGGTTCTCCAGGTCACCCTGGAACTCGGCGTAGGGATCTTCCCCGTAAACGGCGACCACTACATCGGCTTCAATGCTCGTATCCCCTTCAGCGGAAAATATTACATTTCCCCCGGCGGCATTTACGGCTTCCTCAATGCCGGCCAAAATCGTCTCGGCATTCGGAAATTCCTCGTTCGTATGGCCGGTTCCCTGCCAGGAGAGGGTCCATCCGCCGCAGGCTTTGGAGATGCTCCCCGCACCATCGCCCACCACCAATACGGTTTTGGAGGGATCGATGGGCAGGGTATTGCTGTTAT
>JBNKHB010000058.1:0-12346 GCA_050290125.1 Robiginitalea sp. | reverse complement strand
ATACGACCTGATCTACAACCCGCCGCTAACGGCTTTCCTGAAGGAAGGGCAGCAACGGGGTTGCCGGATCAAGAATGGCCTTGAAATGCTGCAGATCCAGGCCGACCGGGCCTGGGAGCTCTGGAATCGCTAAACTCCCCAGGACCCCCTTGTTTTCTATGTGTTCCCTTTAAAAGGAAGCGGAATACTTTTGTTAAAACCCCACGCGATTAGTATCTTAGGTAAGCGTTTGTACAGGCAGCGAAAAAAATGTTGCGATGTTGGAAGAGGAAAACAAAGAACTGCAGGAAGCTGCAGGGGGGGACACCGATACGGATCAAAAAGAAACTAAGCAGCCCGATGCGGCAAGCCCGGATGTAAGCACGTCGGAAGCCAGGGAGGAAGGAGACGGCGCGGACCCAACCGAACCGTCCGATCCCGGGGAACAGGCAGAGACGGCCCAGGTAGAAACATCCGGGACAGAAGACGCGGACGGCGAGGACGAAATCGACGAGTCAAACGCGGAGGATGCGGAGGATGCGGATAATGAGAGGCGGCACCATATCCCGTTTCTGGACTACCATGCCCTGAGCATGGAAAACCTGGTAGGCGAACTTCAGCGCCTGCTGCGTACCGAGAAAGTACAGGCCATCCGGCGGCACGTAGACGCCATCAAATACGAATTCGACCAGAAGTTCCAGGATTTTATCGAGCATAAAAAGGAGGAATTCGTTGGCCGCGGGGGCGCAGAATCGGATTTTCGCTACAATTCGGTCACCAAGCGCCAATTCAACGAACTGTATTCGGAATACCGCGAGAAACGCAACCAGTATTACCGGAACCTGGAACAAAACCTCAAGCAAAACCTGGCCAACCGCCTCACGATCATTGAGGAACTGAAAGGGCTGGTGAATATGGAGGAGGACATGAACTCCACGTACCAGCACTTTAAAGAATTGCAGGAACGCTGGCGCAATGCGGGGCCCATCCCGCGTACGCGCTATAACGACGTTTGGCGCACTTTTCAGCACCATGTGGAGATCTTCTACGATTTTCTACACCTGAACCGCGAATTACGGGATCTGGACTTTCGCCACAACCTTGAGGAAAAGCAACGGCTGATCGAAAGCGCCGAAGCCCTGCTGAAAGAACCGGACCTTAATAAAGCCTTCCGCGAATTACAGACCTTGCACAAGATTTGGAAAGAAGATGTGGGACCGGTCGCCAAGGAGGAACGCGAGGCCATTTGGCAGCGCTTCAGCGCAGCCACAAAGGCCATGCACCAGCGCCGGCAAGAGCATCTGGCCGGCCTGGAAAAGCGATATGAGGACAATCTGGAGGCCAAAAATAAGATCATCGGGCAGATCGCTGAGATCGCTGAGTCCGTAGCCGGCAACCACCGTGCCATCCAACAGCAGATCCGTCAGGTGGAAGGCCTTCGGGAACAATTCTTCCAGGCCGGTAAAGTGCCCCAGAAGGACAACGAGGCCACCTGGGCTTCCTTCAAGGAAGCCGTACGCCGCTTTAACCGGAATAAAAATGCCTTTTACAAAAACCTGAAGCGCGAACAACAGGAGAACCTGGACAAGAAACGCGCGCTGCTGGAACGTGCCCAGGAGCTTCGGGACAGCGAAGACTGGGATGCCGCAACCCCGGAAATGAAGCGCATCCAGCGTGAATGGAAGGAGGTCGGACACGTACCCCGCAAGTATTCGGATAAGATCTGGAAGCAGTTCAAGGAGGCTTGCAACCATTATTTTAACCGCCTGCATGCCCTGCGCAACAAATCCCATGTGCGGGAACGGGAGAACCTGGACCAAAAGGCCAAGGTGCTGGACAAGCTGAAAGCGTTTCAGCTAACCGGCGAGCGCACAAAAGACCTGAAACAGGTGCAGGCCTTTTTGGAAGAGTGGAAGGAAGTCGGACGCATCCCACAGAATCGCAAGCACCTCAACACCAAATTCTACAAGATTGTGGATGCCCTGTTCAGAAAACTGGGGGTCAGCAAACAGGAAGCCGAGATCCTGAAGTACGGCAACAAGATCCAGCAACTGGCCAAGGAAGACGATGCCGCGGCCATTCAGCAGGAACGTCAGTTTGTGCGCAAGAAAATCGAGGAAAACAAAAACGAGATCCGGCAACTGGAAAACAATCTGCAGTTCTTTTCAGATCCCTCCGAGGACAATCCGCTGGTCAGCGAGGTCGTTGCCAATATCGATCGTCAGAAAAAAGCCCTGGCCAACTGGAAAGCCAAACTCAAGAAGCTGAATATCATGAGGAACAACCTGGATAAAGAGGCGGAGGCAGCCAACCAGGAAGAAGAATAACTCCGGCTGCGCCAATCTATTCCACAGGTTCCCCGTAAAGGTCAAAGTCCCCTGCCTCGGTGATCTTTATTTGAGCAAAGTCCCCGACCCTGAGGTAATATTTGGAGGCGTCTATGTGCACTTCGTTGTCCACATCCGGGGAATCGGCCTCGGTACGGCCGATGTAATGGCCCCCCTCCTGCCGGTCGATCATACAGCGAACGGTCTGTCCAACACGGGACTGGTTCAATTCCCAGGAGATCTGACCCTGCAATTCCATGATCTCCGCCGCGCGTTGCTGCTTCACTTCTTCCGGCACATCGTCTTTGAGCGAATAAGCGTGGGTGTTCTCTTCGTGGCTGTAGGTAAAACAGCCCAGCCGGTCAAAGCGGGTATCGGCTACCCATTGCTTCAATTCCTGGAAATCCGCTTCGGTTTCCCCCGGATACCCCACGATCAGCGTCGTGCGGATAGCCATGCCTGGGACCGCTTCGCGGAAACGGGCCAGCAGCCGGTCGGTTTTGGCCCGGGTGGTACCCCGGCGCATGCTCTTTAAAATAGGATCGGAGATGTGCTGCAGCGGGATGTCGATGTAGTCGCATACCTTGGGTTCCGTTCGCATGACCTCCAATACATCTTCGGGGAAGCCGGTGGGAAAGGCATAGTGCAGGCGGATCCATTCGATCCCTTCAACTTCTACCAGCGCTTGCAGCAGGTCGGCAAGTGCCCTTTTCTTATACAGGTCAAGCCCGTAATAGGTCAGGTCCTGCGCGATCAGGATCAGCTCTTTTACCCCTTTGGCCGCCAGGGAAGCAGCCTCCTTTACCAGCGCCTCGATAGGCTGGCTCCTGTGTTTTCCACGCATGAGCGGGATGGCGCAGAACGAACAGGGCCGGTCGCAGCCTTCGGCGATCTTGAGGTACGCGTAATTGGCCGGAGTGGTAGTAAGCCGCTCCCCTACCAGTTCGTGCCGGTAATCCGCCCCCAGGGCCTTGAGCAGCCTGGGCAGGTCGCGGGTACCGAAATACGCGTCCACATCCGGGATCTCCTTTTCCAGGTCCGGTTTGTAGCGCTCGCTCAGGCAACCCGTAACGAATACCTTATCCACCAGGCCTTCTTCCTTGCGCCGAACAAAATCGAGGATGGTGTTTACGCTCTCTTCCTTGGCCGCCCCTATAAATCCGCAGGTATTGATCACGACGATATTCCCGTCGCCTTCGTGGACCACGTCTTTTTCACCGGCCTTGAGCTGCCCCATGAGCACCTCGGAGTCGTACCGGTTCTTGGAACACCCCAGGGTGACCACATTAATCCGGTTCTTGCGTGTTGATTTTGTGCGCATCTTGTTGAATGGGCCGCAAAAATACGAATACCGGCCGACTTCTCCATCCGCAGACGAAACCTTGGAAAAATTCGTTAGTAGTATATGAAACAGGATGTTAGGAACGGAATCGTGCTACTGATCCTGGGTGCAATCGCCCTGATCTTCCTGTTTTCCGGTTGCTCATCCGATGCCGAACCGGTCGGGACCTCCGATCCCCCCGGGGAGGAAGGCCTTTATTTTCCGGCTCCCCAGCGATTTGCTGATTGGGAAACCACGGAACCGGCAGACCACGGATGGGACGCCGCCGCCGAAGCTCAATTGGATACCTATCTGGAATCCAAAGGGACCAAGGCCTTCCTGATCCTCAAGAGCGGGCGGCTGGCCAAGGAGACCTATTTTGGCAGTTTTACCCGGGACAGTCTTTGGTACTGGGCTTCCGCCGGTAAAACGCTTACCTCGTTCTGCATGGGCCTGGCCCTGCAGGAAGAGCTGTTGCAATTAGAAGATCCAACGGCGGACTATCTTGGAGCGGGATGGACCTCCGCCCCTGCCGAGAAGGAAGGGCTTATTCAGATCCGGCACCAGCTCAGCATGACCACCGGACTGGATGACACGGCCTTTGACTGCGTGATCCCCGGATGTTTGCAATATACCGCCGATGCCGGCGAACGCTGGGCGTATCACAACGGCCCCTATACCTTGCTGCAAAGCGTACTATCCGAGGCTGCCGCCGAACCCTTTTCGGATTTTTTCAACAGCCGGCTGCGCGACCCGATCGGGATGGAGGGCTTCTGGTTCAGCACGAACGGCAGCAACAACGTCTATTTCAGCACGGCCCGTAGTATGGCGCGTTTTGGTCTGCTGGTACTGGCTGAAGGCAGTTGGGGTGACACCCCGGTAATGGACCTGCCGGACTACATGGAACAGATGACCGCCACCTCGCAGCCGCTCAATAAATCCTATGGTTACCTCTGGTGGCTCAACGGCAAGGACAGCTTTCGGCTTCCCGGAACCCAGGTGCAATTTCCCGGCAGCCTGATCCCGAATGCTCCCGCCGACCTGTTTGCAGGCCTTGGGAAAAACGACCAGAAACTTTATATAGTACCTTCCCTGGACCTGGTCATTGTCCGGATGGGAGAAGATGCCGGCGAAAACCTGGCGGGGCCTTCCAGTTTTGACAATGCGCTTTGGGAAAAGATCAACGCCTTTATAGGGCGATAGCGCGCCGGTAATTCTCAGGCATTATTCTCTATAGGCTTCGGGCATCTGCCGCCACGGGCCGAGTTGTTCAAAGGCCCAGGCCATTCGCAACAGCTGCTGTTCCGTATACCTTTTGCCGATAAACGTAAGTCCTGCCGGATTCCCGTCTGCCCTGTATCCCATAGGGACCGTAATAGCCGGGTAATTGGCCGCAGCCGCCCGGGATGCCTCTTTGTTATCGACAGATAAGATCGCGTGGAGCCGATGTTGCGCCCAGGGTTGGTCAAAGAACTGCCGGCCCCTTGTCCTCAGTTCCTTAATCTTTGCCTCCATGGCTTCGGCGGTGGTGCTGTCCGCCAGGGTTGCCAGTAACGTCGGTTGCCCATACGGGATCCGTGCCAGGCTGTCCTCCCTGTTGAAAGCAACGATATCCGCAACCGTATGCACCTGCAGCGAATCAGCACCGTAAGCCTCCAGGTACGCGGGAAGATCTCGTTTGAAATCCCACTTCATTAGGGTATACATATCCTGCAGATCAGGTTTCTCAGGATCGATCGGGATAATGACCGCCCCGGCATCCCGGAGCCGTTCGGTAGCAAGCCGATAGAGTGAATCACTTTCCAGATAAGTGTTCAGTACCCCAAATCGCTTGCCTTTAAGTGTTTCATTGGCGGGACGGTACCACTCCTCGTCCCAGCGGGCATCCACCGAACGCTCATCCGTTTCGTCAAAGCCGGTCATGGCATCCAGTAAAATCCCTGCATCCGTCACCGTCCTGGCCATTGGGCCTGGAGTGTCCAGGGTACCGGATATGGGTACGATCCCGCTCCTGCTGAGCACCCCTACCGTCGGTTTCATACCCACCAGCGAATTCTGCGCAGAAGGAAAAAGGATGGAACCGGAGGTTTCGGTGCCTACGGCGCCCATGGCATAACCCGCCGCTATTGAAACCCCGCTCCCCGAACTGGAACCCCCGGAATCAAATTTTCGGGGACCATAGGGATTAAGGGTCTGCCCGCCTACCGCACTGTAACCGGACGGGCACCCATCGCAAAGAAAATACGCCCACTCGCTCATATTCACCTTTCCGAGGATGATCGCGCCATGCTCCCGGAGCCTGCGGACAATAAAGCTGCTTTGCGCGTAATTGTCGGACAGGGCCGCGGCACCTGCGGTGGTAGGCATGCCCTCCGCCCCGATATTGTCCTTTAGCAAAATGGGCATCCCGAAGATCGGATGGCGCTCCGCCCCGGGATTCTCGCGGACCAGGGAATCCAGTTGCCTTGCCCGAGTAATGGCCTCCGGGTTGAGCGCCACTATTGCATGCAGGGTGGTCTCAGGATCCAGTTCGTACTTATAGATACGGTAAAGGTAAAACCGGGTCAGCGCCTCATAGCTTAGCTCCCCAGCGCGAACCCCTTGCTGTACCTGATCAATCGAGGCATTGAGGATCAAGGGTTTGAGCCGTTCGTATTCGTCGGCCGGCATGTTGGCCGCTTCCTCATATAAAGGCCCGAAAATTTGGTTCTTATCCGAAATACGGGACTGGATCAACTGGTATCGGAGCATGGAATCCGGGTGATCCGCATTCTCTTCCAGGGCGGATGATTCGTCATAGGCTTGCCATAACGGCCCGGAGGCGGACTCTTCTATAAGATTCGTGTCCGGGGCTTGGCTTGCTGGGGACGGATCGCCTATGCCCGTATTGCTCGTTGGTTCCTGCCTGCAGCCGAGGAGTGCAAGGCTAATGGACAAACCATAAACCCAGCTCCTGCCAGGTAGGATAAATGCGGTCTTTTCTTTCATAATTCCCGGTTTTATATGCGAACATCGATGATCAGAGGGGCTATTGCGGCGCATTTGATTTCAACGCAGGCTTAAAGGAACCGGGGGAAGGATTCAGCCCGCCTTGAAAAAAGAATCGACGAACTCATATTTATTGAAGACCTGCAGGTCCTCGACGCCTTCGCCCACACCGATGTATTTTACCGGGATCCGGAACTGGTCCGAAATCCCTATGACCACCCCGCCTTTGGCCGTGCCGTCCAGTTTGGTCACCGCCAGGGCGTCCACTTCGGTGGCTTTGGTAAACTGCCGCGCCTGTTCAAAAGCGTTCTGGCCGGTGGAACCGTCCAACACCAGCAACACTTCGTGCGGGGCGTCGGGTATCACCTTTTGCATCACGCGACGAACCTTGGAGAGTTCGTTCATCAGGTTCACTTTATTGTGCAGGCGGCCTGCCGTGTCGATCAACACCACATCCGCACCCTGGGTGACCGCAGAATTCAGGGTATCAAAGGCCACGGAAGCCGGGTCGCTTCCCATTTTCTGCTTTACGATGGGCACCCCTACCCGGGAGGCCCAGATTTCGAGCTGCTCGATCGCGGCTGCACGAAAGGTATCGGCGGCCCCCAATACGACCTTCTTACCCTGTTGTGTAAACTGGTGCGCAAGCTTGCCGATGGTAGTTGTTTTGCCAACCCCGTTTACGCCGACCACCATGATCACATAGGGTCCGTCCGTCACAGGGAGTTCCAGCTCGGATGCCTCGCCGGTATGGGTTTCGGAGAGCAGCCCTGCGATCTCCTCGCGCAGGATGCGGTCCAGTTCTTCGGTCCCGACGTACTTGTCCCGGGCCACGCGTTCCTCTATCCGCTCAATGATCTTTAAGGTAGTCTCCACGCCTACATCGGAGGTCACCAGGACCTCCTCCAGGTTGTCCAGTACCTCATCGTCTACCTTGGACTTCCCGACAACCGCTTTTCCCAGTTTACTGAAAAAACTGGTCTTGGATTTCTCCAGCCCTTTATCCAGGGTTTCCTTCTTTTCAGAGGAGAAGATTTTCTTAAAAAGGCTCATAGGGCAAAGATAGTATTTTAACAATTCGCAGCCGGCTGCAGACGGGCCGGAACCAACTAAAAACGCCTCCCTGTGGGAGGCGCTATATTTTGTCTGGCTTCCGGATTATTTCCCGGACAGCCATTCGTTTACCATTTCAGGAGGCATAACGGCTTCCACAAAGGTGTACGACCCGGACTTGGGTGACTTTACCATCTTGATGGCTTTGGTCAGCCTTTTGGAAGAACTCTGTAAGGTTGCAACGGTCTTCTTAGCCATGATTCCTTATTTTATTTCTTTATGTACGGTCATACGCTTCAGGATGGGGTTGAATTTTTTCAATTCCATCCGGTCCGGCGTATTTTTCTTGTTCTTGGTAGTAACGTAGCGGGAAGTCCCGGGCATTCCGGACTCCTTGTGCTCGGTGCATTCCAGGATTACCTGAACTCTGTTTCCTTTCTTGGCCATAACGGTGATTCTTTAGATCTGCCTGCTTACCGAAGGATGCCCTTTTCCTTGGCTTCCTTCAGAACGGCGGAAATTCCCTTCTTGTTGATCGTCTTCAAAGCACGCGCAGAAACCCGCAGGGTAATCCAACGGTCTTCTTCCGGAATGTAAAACCTCTTTTTGGACAGGTTTACATCAAAGCGCCTTCTGGTCTTGTTGATCGAGAAGGAAACGTTGTTCCCGAATTGTGCTTGTTTCCCGGTAAGTTCGCAGACTTTTGACATGGTGCTACTTCTTGATTCAAAACAGGCTGCAAATTTACGTCATTTTTCCGCTACCCCCAAACTTCTTTTTCAGAAATTTAGGATTTGTTCGTGCAGCATTTCAAACGCCTTGTGGACGGCCTTTTGCACGATACGTTCACGGTGGTTCCCCAGGCTGAAATATTCCGCCCGGGTACCGTCCGGGCCGGATAGGGCAATATATGCGCTGCCGATCGGGGCATCCGAATCCCCTTTGGTGGGGCCTGCATTCCCGGTGGTAGCCAGGGCGTAGTCCGCTCCCGTAAGCTTGCGCACCCCGTCGGCCATGGCTTCGGCCACAGCTGCACTCACCACGGAATGCTTTTGTATCAGTAGTTCCGGGACGCCCAGTATAGCGGTTTTGATCTCCGTGGCATAGGCCACCACGCTACCCTTGAAATAGGCGGAAGCGCCAGGTACCGCAGTCAATTGCGAAGCTATGCGACCACCGGTAAAACTCTCGGCTGTGGCCAGGGTGAGCCGCCTGGCTGTAAGGAGTTTTCCCAGGGTAGCTTCCAGGGATTCCCCGTCCTCTTCCCCGAACAGGATATCCGCCAGCTGCGGTTTCAGGGTGGCCACCTGGGATTCGAGCTCGGCCTCCAGTGCTTTAAGATCCGTTCCCTTTGTGGAAATACGCAGGCGCACCTTCCCCAGGTTGGGCAGGTAGGCCAGCTTCATATGCGGGGGCAGGGCGTCTTCCCAGGCCTCGATCCGGTTGGCGATCGCGCTTTCACCCAGGCCATAGGTAACCAGGGTTCGATGCAGCAGCACCGGCAAGGTAAAAGATTTCACGATGCGCGGCACCACGGCCGTGCGGATCAGTTCCTTCATCTCAAAAGGCACCCCCGGCAGCGAGATCACAACGGCCTTCTTTCCCTGCATCCAAAGCCCCGGAGCAGTGCCGTAGCGGTTGTGCAGGACCTCGGCCCGTCGCGGTACAAGCGCCTGTTGCCGGTTGAGATCCGAAATGGGCGTGGATATGTGTTTGCGGAATAGGGCCTCTATATGCTCCAGAACAGCCGGGTCCTGTTCCAACTCATCGTCCAGGTACTTGCAAAGGGTATGTTTGGTAATGTCGTCTTTGGTAGGGCCCAAACCGCCGGTAGTGATGATGATCTCCGCCCGGCTTTCCGCTTCCTCCAAGGCCTGAAGGATATGTTCGGCCTGGTCCTGAACGGACGTGATCTGATAGACGGAAACCCCGATCTTGCCCAGTTCCGCGGCGATAAACGCGGAATTCGTGTCTACGATCTGCCCGATGAGGATCTCATCGCCAATGGTAATGATTTCGGCCTGCATCAGAGGTCAAAGTCCTTCCTCAGCTCGGAAATAACTTGTTCTACGTCTTGTTTGAGCAATGGGAAACGCTCGCGGATCACCTCCATGTTGCCCTCGCTTTTTCCCAGGGTTTCAATTTCCAGCGCAATGGCGCGGGTTTGCTCCATCCCCAGCAGGTCCACATTGGGTTTGATCTTGTGGGCCAGCTTATACACCTGCTCGTAGTGGGAGGTAGCCACCGCGGATTCCAGTTCGCGCAGGTCTTCCGGTACTTCTTCCAGGAATACGGATACAACGGAGCGTACGAACTCCTGATCCCCTTCCGCCATTTCATGGATCTTGTCGAGACTATAGATCATCCTTTCACTTTTAGGGAAAACAACGTTTCCGCTTCCAACTTACCCACAAGGTAATCATTTGGCGCAATCCGGCCAACCCCGGAAGGCGTTCCGGTAAAGATGATATCTCCTTTTTTGAGCGTGAAAAAAGTAGAGATATAGGCCACCAGTTCGTCGATCTGCCAGAGCATGTGGCGGGTGTCCCCCTGCTGTACCACTTCCCCGTTCTTCTCCAGGCTGAAGGTCAGATGGCCCAGATCCTTAAACCGCTCTTTCGGCAACCATTCCCCGATGACGGCGGAACCGTCAAACCCCTTTGCCTTTTCCCAGGGAAGCCCTTTTTCTTTCAACTGGCTCTGGAGGTCGCGGGCCGTAAAGTCAATGCCCACGCTGAGCTGATCGTAATAGGTATGGGCAAATTGGGGGGCGATGTGCTTGCCCACCTTGTTGATCCGGAGCAACAATTCCACCTCGTAATGCACGTCCGAGGTGAAGTCCGGGATGAAGAAATCCTGTTCCCGTGGCAAAACGGCCGAATCCGGTTTGATGAACAGCACGGGGGAATCCGGCCGCTGGTTGGCCAGTTCTTCGATATGGGCGGCGTAATTTCGCCCCACACATACGATTTTCATATGCAGCTGATTAGCGCGGCCGGAAGCCCGCGCAGTTAATTCAATTTATTGTTGAGTTTGCTGAGTTTGATCTGAGTCAGCACCTTCTTGGTATAGAGCGGAAAATCCGCATTCAGGATCCAGCCAAAATAGCCCGGTTCCTGTTCCAGGACTTCCGCAACTTTCTTACCCCGGTGCTTCCCGAAGGAGAAAACCTCGTCGCCGTCGTCATCCCTTCGTATAAAGCCGGCAAAATCGACCGTATCCGTATGGGTGGAAAAGGCCGCCAACTCCTTGACATTGTTCGAAAGTTCGGGGTAGCGGTCGAGTTGGGCCAGGAGCACCTCATAGGTGGCCTGCGTATCGGCCGATGCGCTGTGGGCGTCAAGCAGGTCCTTCCCGCAATAGAACTGGTAAGCCGCTTCCAGCGTCCGCTTTTCCATCTTGTGAAAGATGGTCTGCACGTCTACGGAAACCGCATTCTTCATATCAAAGTCCACATCGGCCCGCAGCAACTCCTCCGCCAACAACGGAATGTCAAAACGGTTGGAGTTGAAGCCGGCCAGGTCGCAGCCCTGGATCATTTGATGTATTTCCCGGGAGAGCTCCTTAAAGGTGGGCTCCCCGGCTACTTTTTCGTCGGTGATGCCATGGATGGCTGCCGCCTCAGGCGGTATCGGGACCCCGGGGTTCACCAGCCAGGTACGGCTCTCCTTGTTCCCGTTGGGATGCACCTTTAAGATGGCGATCTCAACGATCCGGTCCGTGGCGATATTCGTCCCGGTGGTCTCCAGGTCAAAAAAACAAATGGGTTTACTCAGCTTCAGCTCCATGCAGGCAGGGGTTTAGGGCCTATTTTCAGAATTCGCGATCGCTGTCCCAGGCTTCCAGGTAATCGGCAACCGCCTTGGCGAACATGCCCCCCAGCGCACCGTTCACCACCCGGTGATCGTAGCTGTGGGAGAGGAACATCTTGGAACGGATCCCGATAAAATCCCCGCTGGGGGTCTCAATGACTGCCGGTACCTTGCGGATGGCCCCCAGGGCCAGGATGCCCACCTGCGGTTGGTTGATAATGGGCGTGCCGAAAACACTGCCGAAATTCCCGACATTGGTAACGGTATAGGTGCCGTCCTGTACCTCGTCCGGTTTAAGCGCATTGTTGCGCGCACGCGCGGCCAGGTCGTTTACGGCCCGTGCCATGCCCACCAGGTTCAACTGGTCCGCATTCTTGATGACGGGTACGATCAGGTTGCCGTCCGGCAGAGCCGCCGCCATCCCTATATTGATGTGTTTCTTTCGGATCACCCGGTCCCCGTCCACCGAGATATTCATCATCGGGTATTTCTTGAGGGCCTTGGCCACCGCTTCCATAAATATCGGAGTATAGGTCAGCTTCTCCCCTTCCCGGGCTTCGAAGGCGGTCTTGACCTTTTCGCGCCAGGCCACAACCCCGGTGACGTCTACTTCTATAAAGCTTTGCACATGCGCCGAAGTGGCTACACTCTCGGTCATATGCTTGGCGATGAGCTTGCCCATCCGCGTCAGGGGGATGATTTCGTCCCCTTCCGTAACCTGGACGGCTGCAGCGGGCGCAGGGGCCGGTTGTGGCGCGGGAGCGGCAGGTTGTGCTGCAGCAGCAGGGGTAGCGGCAGGCGCCGGACTGCCGGTGCGGTTCTCGATATAGGACAGCATGTCGGCTTTGGTGACCCGTCCGTCTTTC
>JBNKHB010000057.1:0-12404 GCA_050290125.1 Robiginitalea sp. | reverse complement strand
AGGTACTGGCCGTAGGTCCGATCCGGGCAAGCTCCACTCCGAACTGGTCATACAGGATATAGGTAAAGTCGGCCGTACCGCCGCTTACAGCGGTTACGTCAATGCTGCCTTCCACGATCCCGGCCGCACAGGTTGCCGTAACCGGGCTAACCGTAGCATCCGGCGGAGGCGTGGCATCCAGCGGGATGGTAACATCCTGCGGGATGGTCTCACACCCGCGCGCGTCGCGTACGATAAAGGTATAGGTCTGCCCGGCGTTCAGGTTGGAGAACACGGTCTGGGACCCGAAGACGCCTCCGTCAAAACTCACTTCATAGGGCGGGATGCCGCTGGTGGCATCCGGTGTAATCGTTACGATCCCGTTGTTGGTCTGCCCACAGCTGGCCGGGATCACGTCTGCCGTGGCAGGGTCAATGTTCACCGGCGGGTTCAGGGTCAGCGGGCTGGACTGCGCCACACAACCCTGGTTGTCCGTAACCCGGAATACGTAATCCCCGGGTACGTTCGTATTGTAAACAAAGCTGTTGGAAGTGAGCGGCACGGCCGCGCCGAAGCTGCCGCCTCCGTCAATGCTCACCTCGTACTGCTTGGGCCCGGCTCCGGCCAGGTAGCCGCCGGTAACCTGTACCTGGATGCCCCCGTCGGCCCCGCCGCAGGGGATCTCGGCATCGATGCTGGTGGTGACCCGCAGTTGGTTGTTAATGGTGGCCGTTACCGTGTCCGAACAGTTGTTGCCGTCCACCACTTCTATGGTATAGTTGCCAGGGTTCAGGCCGGTAAAGGTGGGGCTGCCCTGCAGAGGGCCGCCGTTAATGCGATATTGGTGGGTGCCTACAGGCGCGGTTCCCGCTGTGGAGCTCACCTGCAGGGTGGCGCCTACGCCCGGAACATAACAGAAGTCCGAAGCCCCGGTATCCAGCGATACGGTGGGGGCGTCGATCGGCGTCAGGGTAAAATTGAAGGTAGCCGTACAGCCTTCCGCATCTTCCACGGACAGGATGTAATTGCCGGCCTGGGTCAGGTTCCCGAAGGTACGTCCGCTCTTGGGCCCGCTCACGAAGCCGTTGGGCATTTCCAGGCTGTAGCGGTAGGTGCCCCAGCCACCTGCGGCCGTAGCCACTACACGTCCGGTATTCCCGTTGGCGCAGCTCATGTCCGTTACATTGCCGGTAAGGGAGATCGGTGCGGCAGGCTCCAGGATGTCCAAACTGGCGGTATCCGTACAGCCGGTATCCGCGTCGGTTACCGTAATGGTATAGGTCCCGGCGCCTGACGGCGGCAGGTCCACTTCGGCGTCGCTCTGCACCCCGCTCTCGGGGCCGCCGTTGATATTGTAGGTATAACCGTTGTCAAAGCCGTCGATGATAAAGGTACCCGTACCGTCCGCAGCGCCCGTACACACGCGCAGGTCGCCGCCGGATTTTACCCGGGCCCGTATCGTGCTGATCACCGCAGGGGTAAAGCTCTCCTCATAGCTACAGCCGTTGGCGTCGGTCACCCGGAAGGTGTAGGCCGTGTTCACGCTCAGACCGGAGAAGGTATCGCTACCGCCGTTGTTGATGCTCACGGGGCTCACCACCTCATACAGTACGATGGCCGCACTGCTGGTAACGCTCAGCTGCACATCCGAAGTCCCGGCCGCGCAGTTGATGGCGCTCTGGCTGAAAGCGATGTCGCTGGGCGGGTCCACATCCAAAATGGTGATCGGGGTCAGTTCCAAACGGCATCCGCCGGAATCCCGGATGATGGGCGTATAAGTGCCCGGCGCCAGGTTGGAATAGGTCTGTTGGCTGCTGAAATTCACCCCGTCAATACTAAATTCATACCCGCTGCCGGTTCCTCCGGAATAGGGTCCCTGGAATTCGATGATCCCTCCGTCCACGCCGACGCCGGTACAAACCCGGTCCTGGATCTTTACGGCGTTCCCCACGATAGCGCCGATATTGGTCACGGTGATGCTGGTGGGCAGCGTATAAACACAACTGAACGCCCCGGAGGTATATTCCACCTGGATCTGGTTGTAGGTGCCGTCCGGCACGGTCAATACCGGGTTGGTGGACCAGGGGTCCGCGGGATCCGCCCGGAAGCGAAGGTTATATCCCTTGGCATCTATGATGCTGATGTCGATGCGGGCGCCGCTGCTGCAATCCCCGTCGGTCCCGGCGGCCGATACGTCGGGCGGCGAGAGTTCCTCCACGCTGGCCGTGGCGCTGGTAGTACAGCCGTTGGCGTCGGTAATGGTAAATACGTAGGTGCCGGCAGAGGTAACGTTATAAGTAGTCTGTCCGGTGTAAGTACCCCCGGAATTGCCGCCGTCGCTTACCGTAAAGCTATAGGGGGATGCCCCGCCGCTGGTATTTACGATGATATCCACGTCGTTGGCACCGCAGCTGGGGTCCGTGCTCAGGCTCTCGTTCACTTCGGTAGAGGCGGTAAGCGGGGAGAGCCCTGCCCCGATCACGATCGGGTTGCCGTTAATGTCCAGGTCCTGCCGCGGCGGCGGGATGCCGTTCCCCGGATCCCCGGCGCATTGCTGGGTCTCCACCTGCACGCTGTAGGTGCCGAAACCAACAGCTGCAAAGGTGTAGGGGTTATTCGGGATAAAGGTGGTGAACTCCTGGGGCACGCCCATGGCGTCCAGCAGGGTATACTTGTACGGGCCGGGCACGTTGTTCACCGTAACGGTGATGCTCCCCGTATCCCCGGAACACTGCGCATCCACGAATTCCACGTCAATATCGATATCGAGCTGGTCGATCACGATGGGCTCGTAGGGGTACTCACAGGTGTTGGGGGTATTGCGCAGCCGGGCCTTAACCACATAGGTCCCCGGATTCAGGTTATCGAAGATGGGGGACTGTTGCCAGGCCCCGAAGCCGCTGCCACCGTCAATGCTGAATTCGTAGGCGCTCGAAAGGTTGGTCAGCTGGATCCGCCCGGGCACGCCGCAGATGTAATCCCGCTTCACATAGGTTTGGGTGATGGTACTTTTCTTGACCTTGAAATAGTAGTAGGTGCCGCTGTTTACCCGTACCCGGAATTCGGCGCCATTGGCCGCCGAAATGGCGGAGGCATCCAGGGTAAGCGTAGAAGCACTACCTACCGTCTGCCAGTACGGATTACACTCGCTCCCGATAATAGGCGGGCAATCCTCATTGACGTCATAGGTACAGCTACCCCCGGGTACCAGCTGCTGCCACTGGTAGCTGCTGTAGCTGCCGCTTACGGAGATCACCCGGTCGTCCGAGTCCCCGCAAAGGTTGAATCGCGCTATGGTGAAACCGTTATCGCTGCAGATCACTTCCTCATCCGCATTCTGGATGATGGTCATGAACATGGGAGCGGAGGGGGTAAAGGCAGGATCAAAGGCCTTGTCTGCGGAGCCGGCGCTAAGGTCGGTTCCCTCGGGGCGGGTGCCGGCCGCTGCGTCGGTTGTTTCAGAGATCAGCGTATCGATGCCCGTGAGCAACGCTCTGAAACTACCGTTTGCGATGGCCGAGGAGCTGACGATAGTGGCCACTATCATCAACAGGGCAACCCAAGATTGCCTGGTTTTTTTCGGGAGCATAGGTTAAGCAGTCTTGTGTCAAGAATAGACCAGAATTGGGGCTCTGAATATTCTTAGGGTGTAATTATTCGTCTTATAAAAACTCTTTATCTTTAGGCGGTTACGCCTATACAATTACTTATTTTTTAACGCCTCAGGATGAGAAATAGTATCGTTTACTTCTGTTTTTTCGTTGTAATGAACATGAGTTCGTGCGCGCAGGATGCCGAAAACAAGGTTCAGGAGCCCGCAGAGACCGGATTTACACCCCAATTGGTGGTCCCGGACCTGGAAATTCCATGGGGAATGGCCTTTCTGCCCGACGGCAGCATGCTGATCACAGAAAAATCAGGGAAAATCCTTCATTTTCAGGATGGTAACCGTGTCGAAATCGCCAATGTTCCGGAGGTATACCTGCGGGGCCAGGGCGGTTTGCTGGACATCGAATTACATCCGGATTACGCGGAAAACGGCTGGATCTACCTGAGCTATGCCTCCCGCGAAGGCGGCGGTGACGGAGGGCATACGGCCCTTGCACGGGCAAAATTGGAGGGCAACGCGCTCAGCGGGCTTGAAGTGCTCTACAAAGCCACCCCCAATACCACAAAAGGGCAGCATTTTGGTTCCCGGATCGAATTCGACGAGGCCGGATATCTCTATCTCACCATCGGGGAGCGCGGCGAACGGGACGTCAACCCGCAGGACATCAATCGGGACGGCGGCAAGGTATATCGTTTTAATGCGGACGGCAGCGTGCCTGCGGACAATCCCTTCGTTGGAAAGGATGGTCTGGATGCTATTTATTCCTACGGACACCGAAATCCGCAGGGGATGGCCAGGCACCCCGGGACCGGGGAAATCTGGGTGCACGAACACGGCCCTCGGGGCGGAGACGAGATCAACATCATAAAAAAGGGCGCCAACTACGGCTGGCCGGTCATCACCTACGGCATCAACTACAGCGGCTCGCCCATTACGGATCAAACCGAAATGGAAGGCATGGAACAGCCCATCCACTACTGGGTACCTTCCATAGCCCCCAGCGGGATGGCTTTCGTTACCTCGGATACCTACCCGGACTGGAAAGGCCACCTGCTGGTCGGATCCCTTTCCTTTCAATACCTGGAATTGCTGGAACTCAGTGGCGATCGGGTGACCAACAGAATAAAGCTGCTTCCGGACATCGGCCGGGTGCGCAACGTGCGCCAGGCGCCGGATGGCTACATTTACGTGGCCGTGGAGGGCAAGGGCATCTACCGCCTGGTACCCGATGCCTGATCATTATTCAATCTTGTAAAACAAACTGACCCATGCGCTACCTCGCTTTGGTTTATACATTGGCCTGTGTCTCATTATGGATAGCGCTGCGTCAGGACACCCTGGAAGCGAGCAAAGAGCGGGGGCGCCTGGTCTACTCGGATTTCTGCGTAACCTGCCACCAGGACAATGGCGAAGGCGTGGAAGGGATCTACCCGCCCCTGGCCGGATCCGACTACCTGATGGCAAAGCGCGAAGCGAGTATCCGGGGCATCAAGTACGGACAGCGGGGACCGCTGGAAGTGAACGGCATCACCTATGATAACGTGATGATCCCCATGGGGCTGTCGGACCGGGAAGTGGCCGACGTCATGAACTACATCCGCAACAACTGGGGGAATCGCAGCACCGAGGAAATGGTGAGAGAATCGGAAGTTTCCGGGATCGGCCCCCGTTAAGACGGCTTATGAGCGTCCAGGGCCGCCTGGACCGAACCGTAACGCCTGAGCTCGTCCCCTGCCTCCTCATAGGAGAGCCCGAGGCTCTCCACCAGGTATCGGGTACCCCGATCCACGAGTTTGTCGTTGCTGAGTTGCATATGCACCATTTTATTGCCTTTAACGCGGCCGATACGGATCATGAGCGCCGTAGAGATCATGTTCAGGACCAGTTTCTGGGAGGTGCCGCTTTTCATCCTTGTGCTGCCGGTTACGAATTCAGGCCCCACCGTTACCTCGATCGGGATTTCGGCCGCCATGGCCAGCGGGGAGCCGGGATTATTCGTGATGCCGGCCGTCAGCAAACCGGCCTCGCGCGCCGCGCGGATCCCTCCCAGCACATAGGGCGTAGTGCCTGAGGCGGCAATACCCACTACCGTATCCATGGCGCCGATATTGAACCTGCCCAGGTCTTTCCAGGCCTGCTCCGTATCGTCTTCGGCGTGCTCCACGGACTTTCGGATGGCACCATCCCCACCGGCGATCAGGCCAATCACCCGGTCGTGGGGCATGCCGTAAGTAGGCGGGATCTCGGAGGCATCCAGTATGCCGAGCCTGCCACTGGTACCGGCCCCGATATAGAACAACCGGCCACCGCTCAAAAAGCGCGGTTCCAGGGCCTCCACCAGACGGGTAACGGCCGGGATGCTCTCTTTCACCGCCAGGGCTACCTTTTGGTCCTCTTCGTTCATTTTTTGGAGCAAAGTCTGCACGTCCAGGGTCTCCAGGGCGTCGTGCAGCGAAGCTTTCTCGGTAATCTTTGTAAATGTGGGCATATCAGAGTATGTGGATTTCTCGTGATCGGAACGGGTTCAGCCGGTTGTGGTCCGGGGGGAGTTCCGTGATCAACGTGTTGATGGCGCTGATGTCGCAGGTGCGGTAGCGGTGCTGGGAATTCAGTTTTTCGGAAATGCTCAGCAAGATGGCCTTTTTGGAGGCTTCGATCACCGCCTTCTTCACCTGGACTACCTCCCAGTCGAATTCGGTGAGCCCGTGGAGCGCATCCACGTATCCTGTCCCGATAAAGCCGTAGTCCACCCGGATATCCGCGAGGGCGTGTACCGCGCTTGCTCCCGTAGCGATCTGCGCCTCGCGCGACACCTTTCCGCCAATCATAATGACCTCGGTCCGGGGCTTTGTCAGCAATTGCAGCGCCACCGGCAGGCTGAGGGTAAAACAGGTCAGGTTCAAGTTTTCGGGCAGCATGCGCGCCAATTCAAGGCAGGTGGTCCCGCCGTCTATAAAGATAACGCTGCCGTCGCGCAGCAGGGACACCGCTTTTTCGGCAATTACCCGCTTTTCCTCCAGGGCATAGGTATTCGGGCTGCCGGTGGCGGGGCTCACAAAGCCCAGGGACACCGCGCCCCCGTGTACCTTCCTGAGTTTCTCCTCCCCGTCCAGTTCCTTGACGTCGCGGCGTACCGTATCCACGGAGACGTCCAGTATTTCGGCCATATCGGTGAGCAGGACCCGGTTGTGTAATTCCACCTCGCTGAGGATGATGCGCTGCCTTTCCTCTTTAAGCATTCCTAAAGAATTTGTGCAAAGATAACAATTTCCGCTTCTTGCCGTTTTATGACGTCATATTTTAATTAAAGGTTAAATATTGCATGTTACTGCATTAAATATTGCAAAAAACTGCAAAGTATCATTTTTCTTTTTATCTTTGTCCGGCAATTCTAAAACAACGTAAATGTCTACACTGGCTGTCAACGAACCCATCGGCACCCACCCCACCGACGACGAATCCCGGAAATTTGAACGGATCCCCACTCGGATCTACGACGACTCCCAATCCGCCTCCTTTTTTGTGGCCAACGAGATCGCCGATCTGATCCGGCAACGGCAAAAGCAAGGAAAGCACGCAGTGATCGGCCTGGCAACCGGGTCTACGCCTACCAAAGTCTACGATTATCTGGTGCAATTCCACCGCGAGGAAGGCCTGAGCTTCAAGAATGTGATCACCTTTAACCTGGACGAATACTTCCCCATGCAACCGGAGTCCATCCACAGCTATGTCCGGTTCATGAACGAGCACCTTTTTGACCATATCGACATTAAAAAGGAGAACATTCACATCCCGGACGGGACCCTGGACAAGGAAGACGTGCGGGAATTCTGCCTGGAGTACGAGAAAAAGATCGAAAAAGCCGGAGGCCTGGACATCCAGGTCCTGGGGATCGGACGGACCGGGCACATCGGCTTCAACGAGCCCGGGTCTTCCCTGAAAAGCGCAACCCGAATGGTGCGGCTGGACCGCGTAACCCGACTGGATGCAGCCAGCGACTTTTTCGGGCTGGAGAACGTCCCAAAAAGGGCCATCACCATGGGGGTAGGCACCATCCTGGCGGCCAAGCGCATCATCCTGATGGCATGGGGAGAGGGCAAGTCGGAGATCATCCGGCAGGCTGTGGAAGGGGAAATCCGCGAATCCGTACCGGCGACCTTCCTGCAGCATCACCCCAATTGCGACGTGATCACCGACCTGGCAGCCGCTTCTTCGCTTACCCGGATCTCCACCCCCTGGCTGGTTTCCGAATGCGAATGGAACGACGCCCTCATCAAAAGGGCCGCTATCTGGTTATCCGAAACACTGAACACCGCCATCCTGAAACTGACCAACGAGCATTACAACGAATACGGGATGGGGAACCTGGTGGCCGAGATCGGCTCTGCGGAGGACATCAACCTCCGGGTCTTCAACGCCCTGCAGCGCACCATAACCGGATGGCCGGGAGGCAAGCCCAACGCGGACGACAGCAACCGCCCGGAGCGCAAGGAACCCTATCCGAAAACTTCGGTGATCTTTAGCCCGCACCCGGACGACGACGTGATCTCCATGGGCGGGACCCTCCTGCGGTTGGTGGACCAGGGCCACGATGTGCACGTAGCCTACCAGACCTCCGGAAATATCGCGGTCTTTGACGACGAAGTGATCCGGTTCCTGGATTTTGCTACCGATGTCCAGAAAGAGAACAAGGCCCTGCAGGAGCAAGTCCGACAGGTGCGGGAATTCCTGGCCAATAAGGAACCCGGCCAGGTAGACAGCCCGGACATCCAACGGTTCAAGGGGCTCATCCGAAAGGGAGAAGCGCTGGCGGCCTGCCGCTATTGCGGGGTACCCGAATCCAATGCGCATTTCCAGAACCTGCCGTTCTATGAAACCGGCACGGTGAAGAAGAAACCGCACTCCCAAGCCGATGTGGACATTACCTATGAGCTGCTCAATCGCCTGAAGCCGCACCAGATCTTTGCAGCCGGCGACCTTTCCGACCCGCACGGCACGCACCGCGTCTGCCTGCAGATCATCTTTGAGGCGCTGCAGCGCTTGAAGGACGAAGGGGCAGAATGGCTCAAGGACTGCTATGTCTGGCTGTACCGGGGAGCCTGGCAGGAATGGGACATCGCCGACATGGAGATGGCCGTACCGATCGGACCCAAGGATATGGAGCGCAAGAAGAACGCCATCTTTAAGCACCAGAGCCAGAAAGACAGCGCCATGTTCCCCGGTAACGACGAGCGGGAATTCTGGCAGCGCGCCGAACAGCGCAATACCACAACGGCACGCAAGTACAACGCGCTGGGCATGGCCGAATACGAAGCCATCGAGGGCTTTGTCCGCTATCACTTCTGACCGGGCCGCTCCGGTTTGTGAATAAAACAACCCCGGGAAACCTCTTGCCATCGGGCAGCGGAATCCCGGGGTATTTTATACATTTAAGGCAAATCTGCTGTTCATGACCCCCAAAGACAAACGGGCCTGGCTATGGGTACCCACCTTGTATTTCACCCAGGGCCTGCCCTACGTACTGGTGGTCACCGTCTCGGTCATCCTTTACAAGAAACTGGGGATCAGCAATGCCGACATCGGACTGTACACCAGCTGGCTGTACCTGCCCTGGGTGCTGAAGCCGCTGTGGAGCCCGCTGGTGGATATCACCGCTACCAAGAGACGTTGGTTTTTGGGGATGCAGTTGCTGATCTCGGTAGCCCTGCTCGGCGTGGGGCTTACCCTTCCCACCCAGGCCTTCTTTGTCACCACCCTGGCCTGTTTCTGGATGGCGGCCTTCGCCTCGGCCACCAACGACATCGCTTCCGATGGCTATTATATGATTGCCCTGAGCCAGAAAAAACAATCCTTTTTCGTCGGCCTCAGGAGCACGTTCTACCGTCTGGCCATGATCACCGGCCAGGGGCTGATCGTGATCGTGGCCGGGCTGCTGGAAACCCATTACGGGGACAACAACAAAGCCTGGTCGGTGACCATGACGGCAACGGCGGTCCTGATGCTGTTGATGACCCTGGCCAATTTCCTGGCCACGCCTCGGTATGAGGAAACGGACGCACCCGACCGGCCAAAGAGTTTTATGGAGGTGTTCAGCAGCTTTTTCCGGAAGCCGGGGATCGGCTGGGCCCTGGCCTTTATCCTGACCTATCGGTTGGGCGAGTCCCAACTCGTAAAGATGGCCTCACCGTTCCTGCTGGACGACCGGCAGGCCGGCGGCCTTGCCTACTCCACGGAGGCGGTGGGCACCATCTACGGCACGGTTGGCGTGATCTGCCTGTCCGCCGGGGGTATCCTCGGGGGCATCCTGATCTCCCGGGACGGCCTGAAGCGATGGATGCTACCCATGATCCTGGCGCTCAACCTCCCCAACGTACTCTACGCCTTGCTGGCCCTTTCGGGTACCGATAGCACCTGGGCGGTGGTGGGTACGGTCGTAGCCGAGCAATTCGGATACGGCTTTGGCTTTGCGGCATTCCTCATCTACCTCATCTACCTGGCCGACGGCCCATCCAAGACGGCACATTACGCCATAGCAACGGGTTTTATGGCCCTTGGGATGATGCTGCCCGGAATGATCAGCGGATACGTGCAACAATGGTTGGGCTACGGCGGTTTCTTCGTGTGGGTGGTCCTTGCGGCGGCCCCTGTATTCTTCCTGCTCACCAAGATCCGTTACCCGGCTGATTACGGCAGAAAATCGGCGTCCGATGCATAACCCGTTCCCCGCTGCGGAGGCGAAGGCCAACACACTTTCGCCCATACAAATGGCTGGCCAACTGATGATGCCGGCTGCCTTCATTAACGATGAGGAGGATGAGATCCGTGCCATGGAGCAAATGATCGCCGAAAACCGTATCGGGGGTATCTGCTTCTTCCACAGCCGGGCGAGCGCCGCCACAAATTTTGAGGGGAAACGAAAGATCCCTTACAACGAGAAAAGCCTGGACCGGCTGCGGGAATTGATCGCGCGGTACAGCCGGGCGGCCGCAGAACCGCTCTTGATCGCCATGGATGCCGAATGGGGGCTCGCCATGCGGGTGGAGAACAGCCCGCAGTACCCCTACGCCCTGGCCCTGGGGGCCCTGGACGATGACGATCCGCTGTTGTACGAAACAGGCCTGCGGATGGCTGCCGATTGCCTGGAGGCGGGCATCCACTGGGACCTGACGCCGGTAGCCGACGTCAATACGGATCCCGGCAATCCGGTGATCGGGTACCGCTCCTTCGGGGGGACCGCGGAATCGGTAGCCCGCAAAGCCGTACACGTATATCGCGGCCTCCGGGACGGCGGGCTGCTGTCTTGCGCCAAGCACTTTCCGGGCCATGGCGATACCGCGACGGATTCCCACCTGGACCTGCCGGTACTGGACAAGTCAATGTCCCAATTGGAAGCCGAAGAGTTTATTCCTTTCCGGGCCCTTATTGACGAGGGCATACCGGCGGTAATGACGGGGCATCTATCCGTGCCCGCATTGGATCCGGAGGGCACCCCGGCCAGTTTATCCGGCGTGCTGATTGGAGAGGTGCTTCGCGGCAAACTCGGCTTTAAAGGCCTGGTCATTACGGATGCCCTGAACATGCATGCCGTCAGCAAACGCTTCCCGCAACCAGGGGAAGTTGCCCTGCGCGCCCTGCAGGCTGGCAACGATATCCTGTGTTTTGTAAACGACGTACCCCAGGCCCTCGAACGGATCGCCAACGAGGTCCCTGCGGCAAAGATCCGCGAACATTTCCTCCGGGTTTGGCAGGTCAAGGAACAGGTATTTGGAACCGCCCGTAAGCCTCTGGCCCCGGCCTTTTCCCCTGAAGAACTGAATGGGGAGCTGGCGGGGAAATGCCTGACGGAACTGCGTTCGGGCGCAACGCTCAGGACCCCGTTCTACGAAGAGGGTTTTACGTTGATCGGAACCGGCCCTACTGCCCTCTTTACGGAACGACTTCGCGAGGCCACGGGTTGTGCCTACCTGGAATGGGATTTGAGCGGTGCCGGCGACGGCTTTGAGGAGCCCGGAACCGGCAATGTCCTGCTGGCCCTGGCACCGCCCAGCCAAAAACCCCCGGGGCGGTTCGGGATTTCCGAGACCGCCCTGACGAAGTTGAGCGAACTCATGAAACGACACAGGGTCTGGTTGTACCATTTCGGGAACCCGTACGCCCTGAACCTGCCGGGCCTGGATGGCGCGGCAGCCGTGCTCCTGGCCTATCAGCACCTCCCGGCCTTCCAGGCTGCGGCAAGCCTCCATTTTCTGGAGAACAAGGCCGTTACGGGCCGCCTACCGGTTAACCTCACACCATAGACCATGAACAAGTACACCATCCTGGGCATGATGTCCGGCACTTCTCTGGACGGGCTGGACCTGGTCCTAACCGAATTACAAGAAAAACAGGGGTCCTGGACCTTCCGGATCCTTCGCGCCTCCTGTGTGGATTACGATCCGGAGATGCGGCTCCGTCTGCAGCAATCCATAGGCCTGTCCGCACCCGAATTGCTCGCCTTCCACAAATCATACGGTCGTTGGCTCGGCCAGCAGGCCAGCGCCTTCCTCGGTGGCCAACTGCGGCTGGATGCCATTGCCAGCCACGGACACACGGTACACCACAGGCCGGAGCAGGGCTTTACCTTCCAGCTTGGCTGCCCGCAAGAACTGGCGTTGCACAGCGGCATCCGGACCATCGGGGATTTCAGGTCACTGGACATTTCCCTGGGCGGGCAGGGTGCACCCCTGGTTCCCGCAGGCGACCGGCTGCTTTTCGGCAGCTACGATTTCTGCCTGAACCTGGGTGGGATCAGCAACGTCTCTTTTGAGAAGGACGG
>JBNKHB010000056.1:0-12494 GCA_050290125.1 Robiginitalea sp. | reverse complement strand
ATGCGGGCGTGGGCGCGTGACGCGATCAGGTCGTACTCCACCAGCACCAGGTCCAGTTCCCGGTCATTGCCAACGGTGAAGGCATCCGTTTTCTCATCCTGCGTTCCTCCTTTGTCCCAAAGTTTCATGATCTGCGTATTTGTCGTTTGCCCGCCTTTCTTCGGAAGGGTCGGGAAAATTCTGATTCACTAAAATTGGGGAACTACCCCCTGCTACCCCCGCTTACAAGATACAGCTTTACCCCGCATGCGTTTTGCATATCAACCGCAAGCGCCTTGAGGCTCAGGCCGGGGTTAAAAAGCGCTCCAGCATCCGGATATACAAGTCAATGCCCTCTTCAATTTCGCGGACGTAGATGAATTCATCAGCCGAATGGGACCGCCGGCTGTCCCCGGGGCCCAGTTTAAGGGAAGGGCAGCTCAGGGCGGCCTGGTCCGACAGGGTAGGGGAGCCATAAGTATTACGGCCCAAATCCAGTCCCGCCTGCACCAAAGGATGGTCTGCGGAAATGGATGACGAATTCAGGCGCAACGAGCGCGGGCGAACCTTACAGGGAGCTTCGGCCTGCAGGATCTCCGCAATTTCCTGATTCGTATAACAATCGTTAACCCGCACGTCCAGGACCAGGTCCACTTTAGCCGGGACCACATTGTGCTGGGTGCCCGCGTTGATCTGGGTCACCGTGAGCTTTACCTCCCCCAACACCTCGGATACCTTCGGAAAGCTGAAATCCCGAAACCATTCCAGTACCGCAATGCTGTTGTAAATGGAATTGTCCTCATTGGGATGGGCGGCATGGGAAGGCGTACCCGAAACCTCGGCGTCAAAGATCACCAACCCTTTTTCCGCAATGGCCAGGTCCAGCAAGGTGGGTTCGCCCACAATGGCCACGGCAACCGGGGGCAGGATTTCCAGCATGCTGTTCAGGCCGTTGGGCCCGGAATTTTCTTCTTCGGCCGAAGCTACCAGCATCACATTATGGCTCAGGTCCTCTTTTCCGTACCAGTAAGCAAAACAAGCCATCAGCGACACCAGGCAACCCCCTGCGTCGTTGCTGCCCAGGCCATATAACTTCCCGTCTTCGACGGCAGCCTTGAACGGGTCACGCGTGTAAGCGCTGTTTGGGTGTACCGTATCGTGGTGAGAGTTGAGCAACAGCAAAGGCAACCCCTCCTTGTAGTGCTTGTTGAACGCGTAGATATTGTTTCCGCTTCGTTTGCTGGGAATATCCTGGGCATCCAGCCAAGCGGCGATCCGATCCGCGGTCCGGTCCTCCTGCTCGGAAAAGGACTGGATTTCGATCAGGTCCTTCAACAGTTCAATAGCCTCTTGCGTCAGTTCTTCTTTCCGTTTCATAATGCGATCTCTGTATAGGTTTGAACTCCGGGTCCAATCTGAGAAGGGGGACCGACAAATACCTGCCCTACCCCTTTTTCCAACGCCTGGAAACAATTGTGCAGTTTTGGCAACATCCCGGCCGCGATCTGTCCGCTTTCGGTAAGGCGCTGGCAGGTTGCCCGGTCCAACCGGGGCACTACGCTTGAAGGATCGTTTACATCCAGCAATACGCCTGCCTTTTCAAAACAATAGAAAAGACGGCTTTGATAGTGCTGTCCGAGCGCGATGGCCAATTCGGCTGCAATGGTGTCGGCATTGGTATTGAGCAACTGTCCGTTTCCGTCGTGTGTGAGTGCGCAACAGACCGGCACCCAACCCGATTCCAGCAAGGTTTCCAGCGCCTGGGTATTGACGCGGTCCACGTCCCCGACAAAGCCGTAATCAATTTCCCGAACGGGCCTTTTATGGGCCCGGATCAGGTCCGCATCCGCACCGCTCATGCCGATTGCACGGCAGTTCAGGGCCTGAAGTTTGGCGACCAGGGATTTATTGGCCCATCCGGCATAGACCATTACGGCCACTTCCAGGCTGGGGCCGTCAGTAATGCGGCGGCCGTCCACCATCCGGGGGGTAATGCCCAGGCTCGTGCTCAGCTCGGAAGCCCGTCTCCCACCCCCGTGGACAAGTACCTTGGGTCCTTCCAGCGCTGCAAAGTCGCGGCAAAAGGCATCCACCTGGTCGGGATCCTCCAGCAACGCGCCTCCGATTTTAACGATGGATACTTCGGGTTTCATTGTGTTATTGCAGGGGTTTGTAATTCAACATGTGGGCGAGGGCCAGCCGGGCCGCCAGGGTCCTGTTTGCAGCCTGTTCCAGGATGAGAGTGGGTGTCTGGTCCAATACGGCATCTTCCACCACTACGTTCCGACGGACCGGCAGGCAATGCATAAAGCGGGCAGCACCCAATTTTTCACGGGTCATCATCCATGAAGGGTCCTGGCTTAACACCGCCCCGTAATCCCTAACACTGCTCCAGTTTTTGACGTAAACGAAATCGGCTCCTTCCAGGGCTTTCGCCTGGTCGTATTGTGGCTTGTATTCGCCGGTGAGCCCGGCGTCGAGTTCGTATCCTTCCGGGTGGGTGACCACCAGGTCTACAGGCATGCGGCGCATCATTTGTAAAAAGGAGTTGGGAACAGCCTGGGGCAGGGCCCTGGGATGCGGGGCCCATGACAATACCACCTTCGGGCGCTTTTCCGTGCGGTGCTGTTCGATGGTCAGTGCGTCTGCAAGCGCTTGCAAGGGGTGCGCCGTCGCACTTTCCATATTCAATACGGGGACACCGGCATGGCGGACAAATCCCTGTAAAACATTTTCGGCCCGGTCGGCCTTTGGGTCCTGTAAACCGGCAAAGGCGCGGATCCCGATCATATCCGCATACTGGGCCACCACGCCGGCCGCTTCTTTTATGTGTTCGGCCTTTGTGCCGTCCATGACTACCCCGTCGTTGAATTCCAGGCTCCATCCCTCGCTGCCAAAATTCATGACCATCGTTTCCAACCCCAGCATCTGGGCAGCCTTTTGGGTGCTGAGCCGGGTCCGCAGGCTGTTGTTAAAAAACAGCAGGCACAGGGTCTTGCCCTTGCCTAAGGCAGCCTCTTTTCCCGGGTCCGCCGCCCATTCCCGGCCAACTTCCAGCCACTTCTGCAGGTCGCGGATATCGGAGATGTTGCAATAGTGATTCATGATAGTTCTTTTTCCAATGCGTCGAAGAGCAGGTCCAGTTCTTCCCGGCCCACGCAAAGCGCCGGCAGGATCCGAAGCAGCTTTTTGTCCTTGGCGCTTCCCGTAAAAATGCGATGTTCAAAAATGAGGCGCTTGCGCAGTGCCGCCACCTCAAAGTCAAAGGCAAGCCCCAGCATCAGCCCGCGGCCCTTCACCTGTTTTACACCGGGTAATTCCGCAGCCCGGCATCGAATGTATGCCTCCATCTCCAGGCAGTTCGCCATCAGATGTTCGCTTTCCAGGACTTCCAATACGGCGGAGACCGCAGCACAGGCCAGGTGGTTGCCGCCGAAAGTGGTACCCAGCAAGCCGTGTGAGGCTTTAAAATCCTTGTGAATCAGGATACCGCCCACCGGGAATCCATTGCCCATCCCTTTGGCCATGCTGATGATCCCGGGCTGCGCCTTGGTATGCTGAAATCCGAAAAACCGGCCGCTCCTGCCAAAGCCGCTCTGTACTTCATCGGCGATCAGCACGCTGCCGTGTTTCCGGCAAAGCGTTGAGGCAGCTTCGTAAAAATCCGATTCGGGCATATCCAGGCCGCCTACACCCTGGATACTCTCCAGGATTACGGCACAAACGTCGCCCTTAGCCAATTCGTGCTCCAGCAGGTCCGGCCGGTTCAGCGGCAGGAAGGTCACCTGGTGCCCCTGGTTGACGGGAGCCACGATGGAAGGGTTGTCGGTGGCCGCTACCGCTGCCGAGGTGCGCCCGTGAAAACTGTTGTGGAAGGCGACGACCCTTGCCCGCCCCGTATGAAAACTTGCCAGTTTCAGGGCATTTTCATTGGCTTCGGCCCCGGAATTGCAAAGGAACAGCCGATAATCGTCGCATCCGGACAGGGCGCCAAGCCGGTCGGCCAGGCCTTCCTGCAAGGGGTTCTTTACCGAATTACTGTAGAATGCGATCTTTTTCAACTGGGTGGTGAGGCGCTCCACGAAACGCGGGTGGGTATGTCCGATGGAGATCACCGCATGCCCGCCGTACAGGTCCAGGTACTGTTCCCCGTTGTTGTCCGTGATCCAGCAGCCGGAGGCGGCCACCGGCGTGATATCGTAAAGGGGATAGACATCAAATAATTCCATGGCTCAGCCCTTTCTGATTTGGGAGATCTTGTCGAAGGATGTCACAATGCCCCTGATGAGCGAGGAGCTCAGGCCCTGATGTTCCATCTCGTTCAGCCCTTCTATGGTGCAACCCATAGGGGTGGTTACCCGGTCGATCTCCTCCTCCGGGTGATGGCCGGAGGTGATCAGCAGCTCGGCCGCACCCCTGCAGGTATGCATGGCCAGTTCCTGGGCCTCGCTCGCGTCAAACCCAAGCTGAATGGCGCCTTGGGTGGTGGCCCGGATCAGTCGCATCCAGAAGGCGATCCCGCTGGCGCAGATCACGGTAGCGGCCTGCATCTGGCTTTCGGGGATCACCATGGTATGCCCCATCCGGTTAAAGATGGCGGAAGCCAGTTCCAGCCGTTTTTGCCCTTTTACATTGGAGCAAAGGCAGGTCATGGACCGACCGACCGAAATAGCCGTGTTCGGCATGGCGCGGATGATATGGCGTTCCGTTCCCAGGACGGACTCTATCTTTCCGATCCCGAAACCGGTGATCGTGGAGATGATTACATGATTGTCGTGCAGCAGGTCTTTCACGGAATCCAGGATGTCCGCAAAATGCCCGGGTTGCACCGCAAAGATCAGGATGTCGGATGCGGCCACCGCCTCGCGGTTGTCCGTGGTAAGTTTTACGTTGCCGTATTCCTCAAATTCCTTCAGGAGATCGAGATTTCTGCGGGTAAGGTACATGGTGGTGGCCCCGCCGCTGTGTAAGATCCCGGTGGCGATGGACAGTCCCAGGTTCCCTGCTCCTATGATGGCTACTTTCATTTTTTTGGTTTTAAAAGACGCTGGCTTTCAGGTCCAATCCGGCGGATTCCGGAAAACCGAACATCAGATTCATATTTTGTACCGCCTGTCCCGATGCGCCCTTTAGCAGGTTATCGATGACAGAGGTGATTAACAGTTGTTCCCCATGCTTATGCAGGTGGAGGTGCGCGTTATTCGTGTTGACCACTTGTTTCAGGTGGACCGGCTCCGCACTTACATGGGTAAAGGCGGCATTCCCATAATAAGAATTATAAAGTTGTTGCGCCTCCTCCAGGCTGCCGTCAAAGCGGGTGTAGGCCGTGGCAAAAATGCCCCGGGCGAAATTGCCCCGTAGCGGCATGAAATGGAGCTCGGAAGCATCGGTTTGCAAGCTCCGAAGGCTTTGGTTGATCTCCCCCAGGTGTTGGTGGGTAAAGGGCTTGTACCAGGAGATATTGTTATTCCTCCAACTGAAATGCAGGGTTTCCGATGGCTTAACCCCGGCCCCCGTGCTGCCGGTAATGGCATTTACATGAACCGGATCGCTGAGCAGCCCGGCGTTTGCCAGTGGTAACAGCGCCAACTGGATCGCCGTGGCGAAACAGCCGGGATTGGCAATATCCTTCGCGGCGGCAATGCGGTCTCGCTGCAGTTCCGGCAGGCCGTAGACAAAGTCCCTGCCCCCGAATTCCGCATCGGCCTGAAGCCTGAAATCATTGCTGAGGTCAATAATGCGCGTGGCGCCGCTAAAGTCGTGTTGTTCCAGGAAAGCCGTGGAATTCCCATGGCCAAGGCAAAGGAATACCACGTCGGCCTGCTCGTTCACTTCGGAAGTGAAGCGAAGGTCCGTGCGTCCCAGTAAATCCGGATGGGCGCTGCTCAGGGGCTTGCCGGCCCGGGTGGTACTGTAAATAAAGTCCAGTTGTACTTCGCTGTGGGCCAGCAGGATCCGGATGAGCTCTCCGCCGGTATAACCCGACCCGCCTATGATGCCTGCCGAGATCATGAGTCCCCGTGGATTTGCCGGGCAATTTTCCCCGGATTGGACAATAGTTTGATAAAGCCTTTGGCCTCCCCGGCCGTCCAGCCCTTGTTCATTTCCCCATAGCTGCCAAAGGACGCATTCATCAGGTCGTTTTCGGAGTCGATCCCTTCCAGTTCAAAGCGATACGGGTGCAACCGGACGTAAACGGTGCCGCTTACGTGGCGTTGGGTATCCTCCAAAAAAGCTTCGATATTCCGCATTACCTCGTCCAGGTACTGGCCTTCATGAAGCAGCATGCCATAGAAATTGGCCAGTTGTTCCTTCTGGAACTGTTGCCATTTGCTCAACGTGTGTTTTTCCAGCAGATGGTGTGCCTTGATGGTGATCAGCGCCGAAGCGGCCTCAAATCCCACCCGGCCCTTGATACCGATAATGGTGTCGCCCACATGGATGTCCCGTCCGATGCCAAAGGCCGAAGCTATTTCTTCCAGTTTCAGGATGTTCGCCACCGGCTCGGCAGCTTCGCCGTCCAGGGCGGTCAGTTCCCCACGGTCGAAGCGTAGTTCAACGGTCCGTGGCTGGGTTTCCTCCACCTGGCTGGGATAGGCGTGCTCCGGCAGGGGCTGTCGCGAGCCCAGGGTTTCCGCCCCGCCCACCGAGGTGCCCCAAAGGCCCTGGTTAATGGAGTATTTGGCTTTTTCCCAGCTGTATGGGATGCCGTTGGCCTGCAGGTATTCGATCTCTGATTCCCGGGATAACTTCCGGTCCCGGATGGGCGTGATGATCTCGATCTCCGGCGCCAGGATCTGGAAGATCATATCAAAGCGGACCTGGTCGTTGCCGGCGCCCGTACTCCCGTGGGCGATGTGGGTGGCACCTAGTTTGCGGGCGTGCTGCGCGATCTCCAGGGCCTGCACAATTCGTTCTGCGCTTACCGAAAGCGGATACGTGTTGTTTCGCAGTACATTTCCGTAGATCAAATACTTGACTACCTTGTCGTAAAAACCAGCTACGGCATCTACCGCAGTATAGGAGGCGGCCCCCAGTTCCAGCGCCTTTTTTTCGATCTCCGCCAGTTGGCTTTCGGAGAATCCGCCCGTGTTTACGGTAACCGCGTGCACTTCATACCCTTCCTGATGGGAGAGGTAATGGGCGCAATAGGAGGTGTCCAGCCCGCCGCTGTAGGCCAGTACAAGCTTTTTCATGTGTTCTTCTTTTTGAGGAAGAGCGATTCTTTGATGCTTCTGAGCCGCTCAAAGGATTTTTTATTGATTTTTTTCTCCGCCCGCGCGGGATCTTCCGGATCGTAGAGCATGCCGGTACAGAGGCACATTTTACGTTCGGTGCGGGTGAGGATGTCGAAATTCTTGCAGGTTTGGCATCCCTTCCAGAATTCCGGATCGTCGGTGAGTTCCGAAAAGGTTACCGGTTTGTATCCCAGGGCGTAATTCATTTTCATCACCGCCAGCCCGGTGGTGATGCCAAAGATCTTTGCCTGCGGGAATTTCTTCCGTGAGAGATCAAAAATGGCTTTCTTGATCTGTTTGGCCAGACCCTGGTTGCGAAAATCAGGATGAACGATCAGTCCGGAATTCGCTACATATTTCTGGTGTTCCCATACTTCTATGTAGCAGAAGCCGGCGAAGCGGTCGCCGTCCAGCGCAATCACGGCATTGCCGTTCTTCATGCGTTTGATGATGTATTCGGGGGTTCGCCTGGCGATCCCCGTACCCCGTACCTTGGCAGACTCCGCGATGGTATCGCAGATGATCTGGGCATATTTTACGTGGGACGCATTAGCAATAACAATGTTCATTGCCAACTGTATTGGTTAAAGGATAAAAGAGAAAAACGGTTTGGATAAAAACGGAAATGGACTCACCTAATTCCAGAAACTGAAGCGCACCCTTACGGGCGGCGCGGACGGACCGGCCGGAATGGCACCGCAAAGAAGAGGCGGGCAGAAATTTGAACAGGTCGCTTCATAGGAATTCAAATGTACGAATATTATTCAGTTAGCGGATTTTGTTCCTAAAAATTTGGAAAATGAGAAATAATCACGCCGATATTTGAATAATTCATATCCGAGCAGCCCGAATACTGCGATGTATTCAAGCAAAATCCAAAGCGGCTGCTCCTCAACCTCGTCCAACGTATAGGCCGAATAGGAAAGCATCACCAGCGCAGACCAGAGGATCATAAACCTCATTCGCGTAAAGAGGCTGATCAGCAATGGGAACGTGAGGTACCAGGGATGGACCACCGGCGCCAGCAGATAGTAAACGCTGATCACAGCCAGGGCTCCGGTAAACCAGGAGCGCGCCTCCCGCATTTTGGGATGGAGGGAGATCAACAAGGCGGTGGCCACCGTTATCCAGGGGGTCACACGGCCGTAGTCAGCGATGAATTCCCAGGGTTTGGCTTCCTGGATCACAGCGATCCTTTCGGCGAGGTTGTAAATCCCCGCATTGAATTCAAAGTTGGAGAACCACAACTTCAATGTCCGGAAATAATGGTCCGGGAATTCGGCGAAATAGAGCGGATATACGCAAGCCGCCAGGGTAAGCCCCGTGAGAAGGTAAAAACCCAGGCTGCGCCTGAGGCCCAGCAAAGGAAGCATCAAAGGCAAGAGCATCAACGGCATCAGTTTCACGCCAATGGAAAGGGCATAGGGTACCGCCGCCCAATACCAACCGTATTTTTTGGCCAAAAACAGCGCCAAAAGGAAAAAGAAGATCATCACCCCTTCAAAGTGCAGGTTGCCGGTGAGTTCAATGATCACGAGCGGATTGAGGAAGTACCAGAAGATCAGGTGCGGGGCTTTGTTCAGTCGGCGGAGCAACTTCCTGCCGAAGTACAGCACGCCAAGGTCCGCCAGCAGGATCAGCAACCGCATACCGATCAATCCCCCGGTCAGGGTTCCGCCCCCGATCCAGTATCCCAGCGCAAAGAAATACTGGTTTACCGGCGGGTAATTGCTGAAATTGCGCGCACTCAATGTCCCCATCCCTTCGTGCAGTTCGGCGGCCTTGTTCAGGAGCAGCCCGCCTTGTTCCATCCATTGATCGGGGCTTAGCATATAGGGATTGATCCCCTGTAAGAGCAATTGTCCGTCCCATAAAAACCGGTAGTAATCCTGTGACAGGTTCGGGGTGGCCACCAGGAATACGAGGCGCAGCAGGATACCCGCCACCACCAGAAAGCGGTAGTTCCATTTCTCGAACTGGATGAGTTTGTGGCAGAGGAAGAACAGCGCCCCGAACAGACAGAGCATCTTAATGGAATCGGCGCGATGCAGGTCGTACGCAAAGGCGGCGTAAAACCCCATACTCAGAAGCAGCATGAGGATAGCGATCCGGTGCAGATTCCAGAAGGTGAGGGCCCTGCTCATGTTTGGTTTGGTTTGGCCCTACAAGTAAGTAAAAATTCTCAGTCCGGCCATGGGCCACTCGTACCGGAATCCCTGAAGTATAAAAATTGGGATTCTGAATTTGAGATCAAAAAAAAGGCCCCTGAACCAGGCGGCTCAGGGGCTTATGAGATCAGATCCGTGGGATCAGGCTTTTGCCGTAAGCGACTTGAAAAACACGAAGCCGAAGCCGAGGAACAGCATGAAGTGGAAAGGGAAGAGCCCGAAATCGTTCAGCGGGATGGCGCTGTACATGCCAAAGAGGAAATATACCATCAGGGCAAACTCCAGGATCATGTTGGGCGACAACCGCTTGGTCAGGTACTTATTCCCCTTCCAGCTGTCGGTGAGGCTGTTGATGTTGAACTTAGGCGTGCGCACAAATTCGGAACGCTTGCCCATATGCCCTTCCAGTACGGCCACGGTGTTGTGCAGGGAGAAGCCCAGGGCAACCGAAAAGAAGGTAAAGAACAATTTTATATAGTCCACGAAATTATCGAAGCTGCTGCCCTGTATGCTCTTATAGGTGAACCAGTAGCAGATAAACAGGATGATGGTGCTCACGATAAAGAAACTGGTTACCTCAAACACCCAGTCCAGGTGGCCAAAAGTGTTCTTAATATAGAGCATCGGGATACTGAGTACCGCTACGATGAAGACGCAGAGGAACATGGAGCTGTTCAGCAGGTGCATTACCCCGTGGAATTTGGTCTTAAAGGGAATGTTCTTGGCCTTGACCACACTCAGGACGGTCTTCCGGAAGTTTTCGGCACCTCCCTTGTTCCAGCGGAACTGCTGAGAACGCGCCGCGCTGATGACCACTGGCAACTCGGCCGGGGTCTCCACGTCTTCCAGGTATTTGAATTTCCAGTTCTTCAGCTGGGCCCGGTAACTCAGGTCCAGGTCTTCGGTAAGGGTATCGCCTTCCCAGTTTCCGGCATCCAGGATACATTCCTTGCGCCAGATCCCGGCGGTGCCGTTAAAGTTGATAAAGTGGCCCTTGGAGTTGCGGCCTACTTGTTCCAGGGTAAAGTGGGCATCCAGGGCAAAGGCCTGGATCTTGGTGAGGGTGGAATAATCCCGGTTGATATGGCCCCAGCGGGTTTGAACCACTCCGATTTCCTCATCCTTGAAATAGGAGACGGTTTTCTTCAGCCAGTCCTGACCCGGCAGGAAGTCCGCGTCAAAGATGGCGATAAACTCGCCCTTGGCGATCTTCAGGCCTTCCTTAAGGGCGCCGGCTTTATATCCTTCTCGGTTTTCGCGGCGGATGTGCTGGATATCCAGCCCGGTTTCCTGCAGTTCCGCAATCTTGGCGGCCGTATCCACAACCGAATCGTCCGTGGAATCGTCCAGCACCTGGATTTCCAGCTTGCTTTTGGGGTATTCCAGTTTGGCGATGTTGTTCAGGAGCCGCTCCACTACATACTCCTCATTGTAGATCGGAAGCTGAATGGTTACGAACGGGATTTCTTTCGGGTCCAGCAGGTTGAATTTCGGGGCCTCCTTATTGCGTCGGCGATGCCCCAGATAGTTGACCAGCAGGTTGAGCTGCGAAAGGCTGTAAAGGAAGATCAACACCAATGAAAGGCTGTAAATTCCGATGATGATGTACGTAATGGTTAGTCCCATATTACCTTATACTGTATTTAAAAATCCAACCCAAGATTTTAACGCCTGCAAATATACTACCTTTTACGGTACCAGACACCTTGGAAACACCTATTCTTTTTTTGTAACGGACTGGGACCTCGGTATATGCGAGCTTGTGTCGCAAGGCTTTTAATTGCATTTCCACGGTCCATCCGTAGGTCTTATCCTCCATCTCCAGCCGTTGCAGGGCATCGAACGTAATCGCTCTGAATGGACCCAGGTCCGTAAACCGGGCCCCGTACAACAACCGCATCAGGCGGGTGGCTAACCAATTGCCGAAAACCTGCTGGGGGGTCATGGAACCCGGCTCGCGCAATTCCTTGCGCCGGGCCCCGATCACCAGTTCCGCCCGCTGCTCCAGGATAGGAGCCACAATTTTGGGCAGTTCCCCGGGGTAATCGGAATAGTCTCCGTCCATAAATACGATAATATGGGGTGGATTGGATTTTTCTTCGATGTAATTTAATCCCCTGAGGCAGGCGTAGCCGTATCCCCGCCTGGGTTCGGCCAACACGGTAGCCCCGGCGCGACGGGCCACTTCGGCGGTATCGTCGCTGGAATCGTTGTCTACCACCACCACCTCCCGGACCATTGCGGGCACCTCCGCCAGCACAAGGCCGATAGAACCGGCTTCATTCTGGGCAGGGATGATCAGGTCAATGGTTTTCATTCAGTACCAGGGTTTGGCGCTGCAAAAGAACGGAATATCCGCCAAAGTTCAGCGGTCCTGACGGGTAAGTTCCACCAGGTCCAGGTCGTTGCCCGGTACCAGCTCCCTGCGGTTGATGCGGCCCTGCAGCGGCCCGTTCTCCAGGCGCAGCACGCCCCTGGGGCATACGGCCGAACAGATGCCGCAGCCCACGCAGCTGGCGCGGACGATGTTGTCGCCGCGTTGCGCATAGGCGCGGACGTCGATCCCCATTTCGCAATAAGCGGAGCAGTTGCCGCAGGAGATGCACTGGCCGCCGTTGGTGGTGATCCTGAACCTGGAGAACAGCCGTTGCTGCAATCCGAGGATGGCGGCCATGGGACAGCCGAAACGGCACCACACCCGGCTGCCGAAGATCGGGTAGAAACCGGTGCCGATCACCCCGGAAAAGATGCTGCCGATCAGGAAGCTGTAGCTCTTCCGGAGGGTCTCCGATTTGAACAGGAAGACGTGCTGGCTGTCGCTGAGCAGGTGAAAGGCCAGCAATCCCGCAATAATGGCAAAATAGGCGATGGCCCCCAGGCGGGCGTCCTTTTTCAATTGGTCCCGTTTGTAGATCATCACCCAGGCGAAGATTGCGGTAAGCAACAAGCCCACGCCCAGCAGGAATTGCCCGCGGCTCAGCCAGTATTTGCTGTTGTCGGGCCCCAGGTAGGAATAGATCACTGCGGTGGTCATCAGTACTACGAAAACCAATACGCTGTGGATGACCCAGCGCTCCACCCGCCAGGCAAAGGTGCTCTTGTCGCTCAG
>JBNKHB010000055.1:0-12520 GCA_050290125.1 Robiginitalea sp. | reverse complement strand
CGAGAAAGCAGAAGCGAAAGCGGAGGCTCCGGCCGAGGAAACTGCCGTTGCCGAGAAGGCCGACGAGCCGGCTAAGGAAGCGGCACCCGCCAAGAAAGCCAAAGCGGCAACATCCGAAGATGACCTGACCAAGATAGAAGGCATCGGCCCCAAAGCGGCAGAAGCCCTTAGCGCAGCCGGGGTAGGCAGCTATGAGGCACTTGCCGGGGAAGCACCTGACCGCATCAAGGAAATCCTCACCGAAGCCAGCTCGCGCATGGCGCATCTGGACCCGACCTCCTGGCCCAAGCAGGCCAAGATGGCTGCGGACGGTGAGTGGGATGCCCTTAAGGAGTGGCAGGACAACGCAAAAGGCGGGGTGGAGTAAATCCCCCGGCCGGCAAACCTTTAATTCATATAAAACGGAATGCACAAGCATTCCATAAATACACTACCATGGTTAAGATTACCGCAGCAGAGGTAAACAAACTGAGAAAAACAACCGGTGCAGGAATGATGGACTGCAAGAACGCGCTGGTGGAGGCCGAGGGCGATTTTGAAAAGGCCATCGAAATCCTGCGGAAAAAAGGACAGAAAGTGGCGGCCAAGCGGGCCGACCGCGAGTCTTCCGAGGGAGCCGCCATCGCCAAGGTGAACGACGCGCAAACTGAAGGCGTGATCATCTCCCTGAACTGCGAAACGGATTTCGTAGCCAAGAACGAGAGCTTTGTGGAATTGGCCAACGACCTGGCCGATCTGGCCCTGGCCTACGCAGATAAGGATTCTTTCCTGGCAGCCGATTTTAACGGGATCAGCGTGCAGGAAAAACTGATGGAGCAAACCGGTGTGATCGGTGAAAAGATCGAGATCGGAGGCTTCCGTAAACTGAGCGCCCCTTATGTGGGCTCCTACATCCATGCCGGAAACAAGATCGCAACGCTTGTTGGCCTTTCCGCTGCCGTAGAAGGCGCGGCCACGGCCGCCAAGGATGTGGCCATGCAGGCCGCCGCGATGAATCCGGTAGCGCTGAATGAAGAAGGCGTGGATCAGGACACCATCGACAAAGAGATCGAGATCGCCAAGGACCAGCTTCGCCAGGAAGGCAAGCCGGAAGCCATGCTGGACAAGATCGCTCAGGGAAAACTCAAGCGCTTTTTCAAGGATAACACCCTGGTGAACCAGGATTTTATCAAGGATAGCAAGGTAAGCGTTTCCCAGTACGTGAAGTCGGTTGACCCAGCCCTGGAGGTAACCGGATTCCAGCGGGTTGCCCTCGGGTAATCACGGAACATCCACATAAAAAAGCCGCCCCGGATCGGGGCGGCTTTTTTGTTTTCCAGGGTTTCAGTTATCCCTTCAACCAGGCTTCTCGCAATTGCTCCTGGGCCTCCCCTGCCTCGGGATCGTGGCTGATACCTGTGCGGATCACGGTGGGGGACCCCGCGGTACCCTCCAGGATCAGGGGTTCACCATCCCGCTCTACCTCCATGCGGACTTCCGTCTGCGGCCCCCAGCCAAGGCTCTGGCCGATCACCGAACGCATGCCGTCCAGATCCGTAACCGTGCCGTTTACGCTTTTGATCACGTCGCCGCCCACAGCGCCGATTTCGCTAAAAAACGTATTGAGGGGTATGCCCTTGCGCACGAAGATGATATCGGTGTCTTCCTGGTCGACGTCAATAAACGGCATATGGCTCTCCAGGTCCAACAGGAAAAAACTGCTCTCCACCGGATAGCTGCCCATGCGAAGCCCGGCCTTCCCCAGCAGCGCCTCGTAATCGATCGGGGTATCCCCCACTACGTGTTCGGCAAAAAAATTGCCGATCTCCGGGTAAGTCATTTCGGTGATCTCGGCGATCAGGTCTTCGTCCTTAAAAGGGGTATCCTTGTCGTATTTGGCCGAGAGTTCCTTCATCAGGTCCAGTACCCCATAGTCCCCCCCACTCAGCTCACGCAGGTGGATGTCCAGGGCCATATTGATCAGGGCGCCCTTTTCATATACGTTGGCATATTGAGATTCATAAGCCGGCTCCAGAATGTGGCGGCTCATTTCCGTAAAGGACAGGCTATCATTGTAACCGTTGGCATTCTGGATCTTCTCTACGATGCGCTCATAGAATTCGGCTTCGTCGATCAGGCCCTGCTGGATCTGGAACAGGTTCGCAAAGTACTCGGTAGTGCCTTCGTACATCCACAGGTGCCGGGACATCTCAGGGGCATTGTAATCAAAATACTGGATCTCTTCCGAATGCACGTTCAGCGGGGTGACAATATGGAAGAACTCGTGCGAAACCACATCCACCATGGTCTGTTCCAGTTGCTCGGCGGACATCTGCTCGGGCAGGACCACCACGGTAGAGGTATGGTGTTCCAGGGCCCCAAAGCCAATAGCGTCATCCTGCAGGGTGGAGAGGTATAGCAGGATGTTGTATTCACGGGTTCCGTCCACCTCTCCCAGGAAGGCCTTTTGCGCCTGCATCATCCGTTCCATGGCCGGTTTCAGGTCTGCCGCTGCATATACCCCATTCGGGGAATGTACGCTGAGGTTCACGGTGATATCTCCAACCTGAAAGGAAACCGGGGCCTGGGCGCTGAATTGGATCGGATTGTCGATCACTTCAAAATAGCGAGACGCGCTGAAACGAAACACGCCCTGTTGCTCCCCGGCCTGGGAACCCGGGAGGGAGGTGGAGGGCTGCAATCCTTCGGGGGCGCGGATTTCCAGCGTATAGGGCCGTTCTTTCAAGCCCTCGAAATACCCAACGAACCCGTGCAGATTCAGCATATAGTGCGTTCCAGCCTGAATATCGGTCCCGGCGGGGGAAAACGGAGCGTTTGCCCCTCCGCCTTCCGTGTCATAGGAGTCGTTTACGTAATACGAGATCCGATCCAGCGCGGCTCCGTCCGAAATACTCCAGGTATTGTCGTCCACACGCTGAACGGCCAGTTCTTCGTCCTTATAACCATAGGCTACCAGGTCTTCCACATACCGTCCGTAGTCGTCCTCGCTATAGGTCCCGGGCACCGTTTTAGGGATGTAAAAACGCACCGGGCCCGCTTCGAACGCCCCGGGATCCAGGTTCACCTGCACCCGGTCATCCGAAACCGAGACCAGGTCCAATGTTGCAGTCACAGCGGACTCGGATGCCTTCGGAAGGTTACGGGAGGCCGCGCAACCGGCCAGGAATAAAGCGGTCAAAAAGAGGCTCGTATAGGATTTCATAGGGTTAAAGTCTTTCCGGCAAGGATATCGAAATTAATCGGTTTCCCCGGTATATTTTAGAATATTTTGACACTCGCCAGCCCGCGCAACAAGCGCGTCAGGCAAATATATTTTGATTATTTTTGTCCCGAATTAAGCAGGACTCCATGCAATACAAACGAATACTCCTGAAGCTTAGCGGAGAGGCGCTGATGGGGGAACGAAACTACGGGATAGACCCCGGCCGACTGGACCTTTACGCCAAGGAAATCAAGGAAGTAGTTGAAAAAGGCGTGGAGGTTGCCATCGTTATCGGCGGCGGGAACATCTTTCGCGGCGTCTCGGGCGCCAGCAGCGGCATGGACCGCGTACAGGGTGACCACATGGGCATGCTGGCCACTATCATCAACGGCCTTGCCCTGCAATCCGCCCTGGAGAACAAAGGCCTGGATACCCGCCTGCAATCGGCCATCAAGATCAACGAAGTTGCTGAGCCTTTTATCCGCCGTCGTGCCATGCGGCACCTGGAGAAAGGCCGGGTGGTTATTTTCGGGGGCGGCACCGGCAACCCCTATTTCACAACGGATTCAGCCGCGGTGCTCCGGGCCATAGAGATCGAAGCCGACGTAATCCTGAAAGGCACCCGCGTGGACGGCATCTATACCAGCGACCCGGAAAAAGACAAAAGCGCCACCAAATTCGACAGTATTAGTTTCAACGACGTCCTCCGTCGGGGCCTAAAGGTCATGGATACCACGGCCTTCACGCTCAGCCAGGAGAATGAGCTCCCCATCGTGGTCTTTGATATGAACAAGGAAGGGAACCTGCTCAAAATCGTCTCGGGCGAAAATATCGGAACCGTCGTTAACCTCTGACCTGCATCGCGGTCGGATTTTTCAATGCAACAGTTATGAACGAAGAGATCAAGTTTATTCTGGAAGCGGCCACCGAAAGCATGGACAAGGCCCTATCGCACCTGGAAAAGGAATTGGTGAAAATACGTGCGGGCAAGGCCAGTCCTGCCATGCTGTCTTCGGTGATGGTGGATTACTACGGCAGCCAGACACCGCTCAACCAGGTAGCAAACGTCAATACCCCGGATGCCAGGACCATTTCGGTCCAGCCCTGGGAGAAAACGATGATCCCCGAAATCGAATCCGCCATCATGAATGCCAACCTGGGCTTTAACCCCATGAACAACGGGGAAATGGTGATTATCAATGTCCCTCCGCTTACGGAAGAACGGCGGAAGCAATTGGTCAAGCAGGCCAAATCCGAAGCCGAGGATGCAAAAGTTAGCGTGCGATCTGCGCGGCAGGAAGCTAACAAGGACCTTAAAAGCCTGGAGGTCTCGGAAGACCAGGTCTCCAATGCCGAGATCGACGTTCAGGAACTCACCGACCGCTACACGGCCCGGATCGATAAGATCCTTGAAGTAAAGGAGGCCGAGATCATGAAAGTTTAGCGCATTCCGCACATCCCCCCTTTCAGTCCGAATAGAGGTACCAGATCACCACGGCGACCATAACGGCCAGGGCACAGACCACGATCAGCAACCGGTACGCCCTCCGCGCCCATAACCGGTATTTGCGGTGCTTATTCATCGCCATCCCTGCTCCCTTTTTCCGAAAGCTACGCAAACAGCGCGACAATTCCCTTAAGATTGGGCGCACTGCCGATTCTTTTCTACCTTTGCCCGCGAATCCAGGGGGATGGTAGTGAAAATAACACAAGGCTTTTGGGCCCGTACCGCGCGGATCATTCTCAGGAACCGTATAATGATCCTGCTCGCTATTGTGGTTGTGACCGTCCTGATGGCCACCCAATGGCAGTACATGCAATTTTCCAGTTCGGAGGCCAACCTGCTGCCGGACGACCACCCTACCAACCAGCAATACCAGACCTTTTTAGAAGAATTCGGCGAAGAGGGCAATACCATTGTCCTGGCCGTAGGCGACGGCGGCCTGCTGGAACCCGAACGTTTCAATCGCTGGAACATCCTCAACGAGCAGCTGGAGGCCTTTCCGGAGGTGGAATTCGTGCTGTCCACCAGGAACCTGCAACGCCTGGTAAAGGACAGCGAGCAGGAGCAGTTTGCCCTGGAACCCTGGTTGGACGGGCCGGTGGAGCGCCAGGCCCAACTGGACAGCCTCACGGACGAGCTGTTCAACCGGATGCCTTTCTACGATAAGTTGCTATACAACAAGGAGCACGGCACCCTGCAGACGGCGGTCTATCTGGACAAGGACCTGGTCAACACCACGGTACGAAAGGATTTCGTGCTCAACGAACTGCAGAACCTGGTCAGCGGATTCGAAGAAGAAACCGGTCTGGACGTGCATGTTTCCGGTATGCCGTACATCCGGACCATGAATTCCCAGAATATCATCGACGAGATCGGGAAATTCATCTTTGCCGCACTGGCCGTAACTTCCCTGATCTTTTTCTTTTTCTTCCGTTCCTTCCGTGCCACCCTGATCTCGATATGCGTGGTGATCATCGGGGTGATGTGGGCCTTCGGGACCCTCGGCTTGCTCCGCTACGAAATCACGGTGCTCACGGCCCTTATCCCGCCGGTCATCATCGTGATCGGCATCCCCAACTGCATCTTCCTGATCAACAAATACCAGCAGGAGGTAAAGAAACACGGCAATCAGGCGCTTTCCCTGCAACGCGTCATCTCCAAGATCGGGAATGCCACCCTGATGACCAACGTCACCACCGCTTCCGGCTTCGCCACCTTTATCATCACGGACAGCAAGCTGCTGACCGAATTCGGCATCGTGGCCTCCCTGAACATCCTGGGCATCTTTATCCTTTCGCTGCTGATCATCCCTATCGTGTACAGCTTCATGTCCCTGCCCAAGACCAAGCACCTGAAGCACCTGAACAAGCGATGGATCGACGCTTTTGTCAGCTGGATGGAGCGCATCGTGCGCAATCACCGGATTGCGGTATACGTGGTTTCCATTTGCATGCTGGTGGCCAGCATCATCGGGATGTACCAGATCCAAATTTCCGGCAGCCCCATAGAGGACATGCCCAAGAAAGCTGAATTCTTCCAGGACATCCGTTTCTTTGAATCGGAATTTGACGGGATCATGCCCGTGGAAGTGGTTGTGGATACCCGGCAGCGCAACGGGGTAATGAAAGCCCCCACGTTGCGGAGGATGGACCAGCTGGGGAATTTTATCGTGGAAACCCCGGAACTGTCCAAACCCGTCTCCGTGGTAAACCTGGTGAAGTATTCCAAACAGGCATTTTACAACGGGATCCCGAAATACTACCAGCTTCCCACTTCGCAGGAAAGCAACTTTATACTGGACTACGCCCGTAAGTCGAGGGACAACGGCGACCTGCTGCAGAGCTTTGTGGACAGTGCAGGTCAGGTAGCTCGCATGACGACCTATATGCGGGACATGAAAACGGACCGGATGGAGGAGATCGAAGGGGAGTTGCTCGAGGAGATCGCGAAGATCTTCCCGGCCGAGCGCTACGATGTCTTTCTGACCGGGAAGGCCTTGTTATTCCTGAAGGGCACACGCTATTTGGTGCGGAATCTGGTCCTGTCCCTGGCCCTGGCCATCGGGCTGATCTCCCTGTTCATGGCCTACCTCTTCCGGTCGTTCCGGATGATCGTGATCTCGCTGGTACCCAACCTGCTTCCACTGGTCATCACGGCGGGGGTCATGGGATTTGTCGGGGTACCCATCAAGCCATCCACGATCCTGGTCTTCAGCATTGCCTTCGGGATTTCGGTGGATGATACCATCCACTTCCTGGCCAAGTACCGGCAGGAGCTCAACGCCAATCACTGGAGGATCCGCAAATCCGTGTACGCCGCCCTGAGGGAGACCGGGGTGAGCATGTTCTATACCTCCATCGTACTGTTTTTCGGATTTTCGGTATTTATTATTTCCAGCTTCGGGGGCACGGTGGCCCTGGGTGCACTGGTTTCGGCCACATTGTTGTTCGCCATGCTCGCCAACCTGATCCTGCTCCCGAGCCTGCTGCTGTCGCTGGAGCGCAGTATTGCCAACAAGCAAGTCCTGAAGAAGCCGCAGATCGATATCCTCCCGGAAAACGAAGCCGGTTCCGATTCGGAGGATGCCTAGTGCTGCGGCGGCAATAATGTTCCGTCCGCATTTGGGACAAAGCCGTATCTTTGCCTCTTTAAAACCTTGAATAGAGTGGAGACCAGCCCCGCCATAAAGACCTTGCTGAGCGAACCGACCCTGCACCGGGAATTTACCTTATCCGGATGGGTCCGGACCTTTCGTTCCAATCGCTTTATTGCCCTGAACGACGGTTCAACCTTGCAGAACCTTCAGTGTGTGGTGGATTTTGAGAATACCGGCGAAGAGGTACTGCGCCGGATCACTACCGGCGCTGCCATCCGCGTTTCCGGTACCCTTGTCGAAAGTCAGGGACGGGGGCAGACCGTGGAGCTGCAGGTGGCCCAATTGGAAATCCTCGGGGACGCCGATCCGGAAAGCTATCCCATACAACCTAAAAAACACAGTTTGGAATTCCTGAGGGAGCAGGCGCATCTGCGGGTGCGGACCAATACCTTCGGGGCGGTGATGCGAGTGCGCTCGGCGCTCTCCTTTGCCATCCACCGCTACTTCACCTCCCGCGGTTTTTACTATTTCCACGCCCCCATCATCACCGGATCCGATGCCGAAGGGGCCGGGGAAATGTTCCGGGTGAGTACCCTGGATCCCAAGAACCCGCCGCTGGACCCCGAAGGAGGGGTGGACTTCAAACAGGACTTCTTTGGCAAGGAAACCAACCTTACGGTTTCCGGGCAATTGGAGGCGGAGGCCTATGCCATGGCCCTGGGCAAGGTATACACCTTTGGCCCGACCTTCCGGGCGGAGAATTCAAACACCTCCCGCCACCTGGCCGAATTCTGGATGATCGAGCCCGAGATGGCTTTTTACGACCTGGATGCCAATATGGACCTGGCCGAAGATTTTATTCAGGAAGTGATCCGCTACGTGCTTGAACATTGCGGCGAGGACCTGGAATTCCTGGAGAAACGGCTGCTGGACGAGGAGAAGTCCAAGCCTCAGGACCAGCGGTCCGCCATGGCACTGATCGAGAAATTGCGCTTTGTTACGGACCAGCCCTTTAAGCGGGTTACCTACACTGAGGCGATCGATATCCTGCGCAACAGCAAGCCGAACAAGAAAAAGAAATTCCAGTTCCCGGTCGAAGGCTGGGGCACCGACCTGCAAAGCGAACACGAACGCTATTTGGTGGAAAAGCATTTTGAGAGCCCTGTGATCCTGTTCAACTACCCGGCGGAGATCAAGGCCTTTTACATGCGCCTTAACGAGGACGGCAAGACGGTACGGGCCATGGATATCCTGTTTCCGGGGATTGGCGAAATCGTTGGCGGCTCCCAGCGCGAAGAGCGCCTGGATGTGCTGCAGTCAAAGATGCGGCAGTTGGGCATTGAGGAAAAAGAACTCTGGTGGTACCTGGACCTGAGGCGTTTCGGGACGGCCGTCCACAGCGGCTTTGGCCTTGGGTTTGAACGGCTGGTCCAGTTCGTTACCGGCATGGGGAATATCCGCGACGTAATTCCCTTTCCGCGCACGCCGCAGAGCGCAGAATTCTGAGTCGAAATACGTACTTTTACTAGGAAAAGAAAGGGGCCGCATGCCCGGGATCTTCTATGCTCAAACAACACCTGCAACTTAAACTGTCCCAGAAGCTGTCGCCGCAGCAGATCCAGCTGATGAAGCTGATCCAGTTACCCACGCAGGCCTTCGAACAGCGACTGAAACAGGAACTCGAGGAGAATCCGGCACTGGAAACCGGCAAGGAAGAAATCGCTTCCCTGGAAGACGAGTACGGCGAGACCTATGACGATCAGGACCAGGGGGAGCGGATCGAAGCGGACGAGATCAACATCGACGACTACCTGAGCGACGACGAAATCCCGGACTACCGGACCCGCACCAGTAATTACAGCGACGACGACGAAGAGAAACAAGTGCCCTATGCTGCCGGCATCTCGTTCAACCAGTACCTGATGAACCAGCTCAACACGGAATACCTGGACGACGATGAGTGGGCCATTGCGGAATTCCTGGTGGGCAGCATAGACGAGAGCGGGTATATCAGGCGGCCGGTAGCCGATATTCTGGATGACCTGGCCTTTACGCAGAACGTCTATACGGATGCGGCAACCATTCAGCGGGTGCTGAAAAAGGTGCAGGCCCTGGACCCTCCCGGGGTGGGGGCACGCTCCCTGGACGAATGCCTGCTGTTGCAACTGGAGCGCAAAGAGCCGAGCCCTTCCATTGAACTGGCCCGGGAAATCCTGACCCGTTCCTTCGAGCATTTCACCAAGAAGCACTTTAAGAAACTGCAGCAAAAGCACGATATCAGCGAATCCGAATTGCGAGATGCCATTGGCGAGATCGAAAAACTCAACCCCAAGCCCGGCGGCTCCTATTCCGGGGGCACCAAAATGGTGGAACACGTGGTTCCGGATTTTACGATCCGGATCGTGGACGGGGAACTGGAGTTGAGCCTGAACGGACGCAACGCCCCCGAACTGCATGTTTCCCGGGAGTATTCCAACATGCTGGCCGGCTACAAGAGCGCCAAGGAGAAATCCAGGGAACAAAAGGATGCCGTTCTTTTCATCAAGCAAAAGCTGGATGCCGCCAAGTGGTTTATCGATGCCATCAAACAGCGGCAGCAGACCCTCTACGTCACCATGAACGCCATCATGAACTACCAGCAGGAATATTTTATGACGGGTGATGAACGGAACCTGAAACCCATGATCCTGAAGGATATCGCCGACCAGATCGGCATGGATGTCAGCACGGTGTCCAGGGTTGCCAACAGCAAGTATGTGGATACCCCATACGGCACCCGCCTGATCAAGGATTATTTCTCTGAAGCCATCAAGAATGTGGAGGGAGAAGACGTGTCCACCAAGGAGATCAAAAAGATCCTGGAGACGGTGGTAAGCGACGAGAACAAACGCAAGCCGCTTACGGACGACAAACTGGCCGGCATTCTCAAGGAAAAAGGGTATCCGATAGCGCGCAGGACGGTGGCTAAATACCGCGAACAATTGGGAATACCGGTCGCCCGGCTGCGTAAGGAAATATGATGCGGCTGCTCAGCAAGATCATCACCTATCTGTTCCACCCGTTGCTGATCCCCATCTACGGCACCCTTTTCTATTTTCGGGTAACCCCCAAATACAGCCCGTTGGAAATGCAAAGCGGCAATGTGCTGCCCATCTTTATCCTTACGGTCATCATTCCCATCATCAGCATGCTGATCCTGAGGAACCTGGGCATGATCCGCACCCAGCTCATGCTCAAGCCCGAGGAGCGGATCTATCCGCTGCTGATCTTTATGATCCTCCTGCTGATGGTCGTTTACCGGGTGATCCCGAACAACTATTCGCCGGAACTCTATTTCTTTTTCCTGGGCATGATCATCGCGTCGCTGGCCTGCCTGATGCTGGCCCTGCTCGGAAAGATCGTAAGCCTCCACATGGCAGGGATCGGGAGTCTGCTCATGTTCCTGGTGGCCCTGAGCATCCACTTTGAAAAGAACATTGTGTTGGCCATCAGCCTTTGCACGCTTTGCTCCGGGATCATCGGGACAGCGCGGCTCTACCTGCGCGCCCACGGCCGCGGGTCGGTACTGGCCGGTTGGCTGATCGGGCTGGTGTCGCAGCTGATCGTGCTGAAGTTCTGGTTTTAGCTCGCCTTCAGAGGATATAGAAAATCAAGCCTAGGTGCAGGGGTGCCATGTCCAGGGAAGCTCCGTCCGGGCCGGTGGTGCCGTTGCTGAACAGGCTGTTCAGCCCGTAATAGGCATGCAGGTTGATCGTATTATAACCGATATTGAGCATGAGGCCGTATCTGAAATTCTCGGTATCCCTGTTGTAAAAACTATCCGTAAACTCACCGGTCACGAATTTGGACCGGCTGCCAACGATATAGCCGAATTTAACGCCGCCATAGATCCGCCAGAAACTGAAGTCTTCCGGGGTACTGTTCCGCCACCGGATCTCCAGCGGCAACTCGATGAGATGCGTTTCCAGCTTATTGCGTTTGTAGGAATCAGCTTCGGCGACCAGATACTCGGTCCCGCTTGTTCCCTCCCGCGCCCTGAGATTCGAATAATAGGAATTCACCCCGTATCCCAGACCGATGCCCAGCGCAAAGGTACGTTCCGGGTTCAGCGGGATATCTTTGATAAAGCCCAATTGCAGCCCGTAGGGAAAGGTACCCGGATTTATGCCTGCCGGCCGGTTGAGCAGCAGATTGTAGGTGATCCCGATATAGAACTGGTCTTCCAGGTAGCGCGGATTGGCCGTGGAAACCGAATCCTGTGATTGGGCGCCAAGCCCCAGTGGAAAGATGGCCAGCAAGGCCATGACGATTCGCAGCTTCATAGGTGCAACATACAAAAAAACGCCTCGAAATTCGAGGCGTTTTAGCATCTAATGTGTTTGAAAAAATACTACTGAAGGTTCCGGAATGCGTCCCCTTCGTAGGTGGTATAGTTAACCTTCAAGGCATTCACCTTGCGTAACTCCTGTTTAATATCGGAGATCAGCCCCATGTTCGCATTCTTATCCACCTTCAGTGCAGTGGTGAGAACGTTCTGCAACTCCTGAGGTTTCTTGGCGCGCTCCTGCAGGATAAAATCGCCTATCTCCCCAACGTCCGCGAACTTGTCGTTCAGCTGGATCTTGGGTTGGGTACCGAACACTTTCTGATATTGGGTGGTGGGTTTCCCGACGTAGATATAGATCACGCGGTCCTTCTTCTCCAGTTTCTTGATCTCGCTTGCATTGGGCAGGGTATTGTCTACCATCAGCGTGCTGTCCTTCATGGTGGTTACCGTCATGAAGAAGAACAGCAGCATGAATACGATATCGGGCAGAGAGGCCGTGGAAACGGCAGGCAGATCCCCTTCTTTCTTCTTATTGAACTTAGCCATTTCGCGTGTCTTTAATTAGTACTTGTCTCGGCTTCCGAAAGCTTCTGCGGAAACAATCCCTGCACCCGCTCAACCTTTTCCTTCAGTTCATCGCGAATTTCGGATGCCGTTTCCGGATTCAGGTACTCAGCTTCCATCTCGGTAAAATCCCTTCCGTAAAGCCGTTGTGCCTCACGGTTCCGCAAATCGTTGTAGGCGCCTACCAGTTCGTTCTGAACGGTAATATAGGTGCCGTATGGCGTTTCGCGGTCGTTCTTCAGGGAGATGATCGCTTTGGTCGGGTTATCCGAAGAAGATTCATCGCCGCGGCCCTTGCAATAGTTACAGGTGCCGTCCCCCCCGTTG
>JBNKHB010000054.1:0-12598 GCA_050290125.1 Robiginitalea sp. | reverse complement strand
GCTGGAACCCTTTCAGGATGTTGTCCAGCCCCTCTGTTATCTGGTTGGGCGCCCCCGGCATTTCAACGCTCACCGCGTCGTCTGCATAGAGGCCATAGGCTTCCTGATAATTTCCCTCCCTGCAGAGGCTTACTAATTGGTCTGCAACTTGCTGTGTGGTCATGACTGATGATTTTAATGATTAGACCTTAAATTTCGATTTTCCGGGAGCCGGCAGGGTTAAGAGGCGGTTATATCCCAGGGCGTTTCAAGGCTTTCCGCGCCCCGGTCCGCCAATTCCTGTTCCGATCATTCCGGTATCAAACCTACAAAAGGTTTTCTGCCGCGCTCCGGGGCAATTTTGCCAGTCTTTGGGGTTGATCGTGCCAGGAGAAAACCTTACCTTTTTCCCGATCCCAACGCTGCTTGGAAACAGGCGGAAACCACATCCCAAACCCCGATTCGGATTTGAATTTGCATTCTTTGCATCAACACATAAAACATGAAACACGTCAGCATACTGGTGCCCGAAGGACATATTATCCTGAGCAGCGTGGTAGGGCCCTATAAGGTCTTGTCGGCCGCCAACAATTTCCTGAAAGCGCAGACCGGCCGCACCACAAATTTCTTTGACCTGCACCTGGTAGGGCTCAGTGCCGATTCGGCCCTCTATGACGGGGCCTTCAGCATCCACTGCGAGTGCACCCCGGATGAGGTGCCGCGGACCGACCTGATCCTGATCCCCGCGCTGCGCCCGGACCGGCTCATGGAAGACCTCGAAAGCAACGACCCCTTTATCCCTTGGATCGTGGAGCAGCGCACCCGCCACGGCGCCGAAGTGGCCAGCATGTGCATGGGGGCCTTTATCCTGGCGCGGACCGGGCTGGTGGACGGGAGGCAATGCGCCACCCACTGGGCGGGGATGGACCTGTTCCGAAGCATGTTCCCGCAGGTGGAGCTGGTCTCCAACAAAGTGGTCACCGAGGAGGACGGGATCTACTCCAGCGGCGGCGCCTATTCCTTCCTCAACCTGCTGCTGCACCTGGTGGAGAAGTACTGCGGCCGGGATATGGCCATCTACATCTCCAAATTCTTCGAGATTGAATTCGACCGGGAGAACCAGAACCAGTTCGCCATTTTTCAGGGTCAGAAAAACCACGAAGACGAGGCAGTTTTGCAGGCACAGCACTTTATAGAAGCGAATTTTTCGGAGCGCATTTCGGTGCAGCAACTGGCCGAGCAGGTGGCGGTGAGCCGCCGGAATTTTATCAGGCGGTTCAAAGCGGCAACCCAGAATACCCCCCTGGAATACATCCAGCGGGTAAAGATCGAGGCCGCCAAACGCAGCCTGGAATCCACCCAGCAGCACGTGAATGAGGTGATGTACCAGGTGGGATATACGGACCGGAAAGCGTTCCGTTCCCTCTTTAAAAAATACGCAGGCCTCACACCGGTGTCCTACAAGGCAAAATACAACCGGGCCGCTTCCCGCTTCAGCTCTGTTTCCACGGTCTGAATTAAAGACTGGAGCGGCAGGTCGGCCGGCAGCGCATCGGGAAATGCATTTTACCGATCAGCCCCATAATATTCCGGGCTTTTTTCAGTTATCAATGGGTAAGGAATTCCTATTACCTTGAGATTTAGAAAGAGTTTTGTACCGCTGCTGCTTGCCGGTGGGTTTCTGGCCCTGGGCTGTTCTACCAAAAAGGACGCCTTCGTCAACCGGAACTGGCATGCGCTGAACACCAAATACAACGTCCTGTATAATGGGAACCTGGCCTTTGAGGAGGGCCGGGAGCAACTCAATGAAGGATACCGCGACAACTATTGGGAACTCCTGCCCGTGGAACGCCTGGAAGTATCCGGCGAAGTGAAACTGGATTCGGAGGACAACAACCCCAATTTCCTTCGCGCAGAAGAAAAAGCGGCGAAAGCCATCCAGAAGCACAGCATGGACATCGCGGACCTGGAACGCAATCCCCAGACGGACGAGGCCTTTTTGTTATTGGGTAAGGCGCGCTACTTTGACGAGCGATACATCCCCGCCCTGGAAGCCTTTAATTACATCCTCCAGAAATACGAGGAGAGCGACAAGTTGAACGAGGCCCGGATCTGGCGCGAGAAGACCCATATCCGCCTGGGTTACGAGGAACTGGCCATCAAGAACCTGAAGCAGGTTTTCAAATACCAGCAGCTGTCGGACCAGGAATACGCCGATGCGCGTGCCATTATGGGGCAGGCATTTATCAACCTCAATGCGCCGGATTCCGCGCTGATGCAAATGAAACCGGCCGCCGCCTATACCCGCAAGAAAGAGGAACGGGGGCGCTACCTCTTCATCATCGGGCAGCTTTACAATCGCCTCGGGCATCCCGACAGCGCCAATATCGCCTACGACAAGATCATCGACCTGAACCGGAAGATCCCCAGGGTTTATCTGGTAAACGCGCATTTGGGCAAGATCCGCAACACCAAAGTGGACGCCTCCAACCGGGATGAGGTACTGGAATACCTGACCAAACTGGAGGAGAACCGGGAGAACCGCCCTTTCCTGGATAAGATCAACCGGCAGCTGGCCTTGTTCCACCGGGATCAGGGGAGGGATAGCCTGTCGCTGGTGTATTACAACCGCTCCCTTCGCGCCACGGCCAATGACGCGGTGATCAACAGCCTGAACTACCGCGATCTGGCAGACCATTATTTTGATGAGAATGCCTACCGCGCTGCGGGAGCCTATTACGACAGCACCCTGACCAACCTGGAGGAAAACACCCGTGAATTCCGGGCTATCAGCAAAAAGCGCGAGAACCTGGACGATGTGATCGCCTATGAGGATGTGGTGCAATACACAGACAGCGTCCTAACCCTGGTGGAGATGGAACCCGTGGGACGGCAGGCGTACTTCCAGACGTACATCGATTCACTCCGGGCCGCAGATGAAGCCGAGGCCAAACGCAAGGAAGAGCAGGCCAACGCGGGCTTCGCCGCCTTTGCCGACACCAAAGGAGGACGGGAGAACCAGGGCAAATTCTATTTCTACAACATCACCAGCCTCGGCTACGGCAAGACCGCCTTTACCAATACATGGGGTGACCGGCAGCTGGAGGACAACTGGCGCTGGAGCGACCGCTCCCGCCTGGTCGCCGATGGCAGCGGCGAAGAAACCGCAATCGGACAGGAAGATGGATCGGTAGCGGTAAGCGACGATGAAAAGTACGACCTGGATTACTACCTGCAACGCATCCCCGACCATCCGGAAGTGATCGACAGCCTGCGGCGCGAACGCAACTTTGCCAATTACCAGTTGGGGCTTATCTACAAGGAAAAGTTCAAGGAACCGCTGCTGGCAGCCGGCAAGCTGGAACGTGTGCTGGCTTCCGACCCGGAAGCACGACTCATCCTGCCTTCCAAATACAACCTTTATAAGATCTATGAGGCCCAGGGAAGCCCCCTGGCCGACGGGATGCGGACAGACATCATCCAAAACCACCCGGATTCGAGGTATGCGACCATCCTGACCAACCCGGAGGCAGAACTGGCAACGCTGGAGAACAGCCCCGAAGCACGCTATGCGGATCTGTTCAGGGCCTTTCAGGAGCAACGCTACCTGCAGGTGATTACCGGGACCGAGGAGGCCATCAACCAAATGGCCGGGGACCCGATCGTGCCCAAGCTCGAATTACTCAAGGCGAATGCCATCGGCCGGCTCCAGGGATTTGAGGATTTCAGGGAGGCCCTGAATTACGTTGCCCTGAATTATCCAAACACCAAAGAGGGGCAGCAGGCGCTTCGCATTATCGAGGAGCAGTTGCCACAGATGGAGTCTGATGCCTTTACGGAATCGCTAAGCGCCCCGGGCACCCAGAACTGGAAAGTGGTCTTTCCGTTCAAGCGCCACCAGGATACCGAGGCCCTGGCCCTGGCAGAGCGCCTGGAAGCCTCTATTGAGGAATTGGGGTATAGCAACCGGATCTCCCGAGACATCTACAATCTGGAAGACCAGTTTGTGGTAGTACATGGATTTCGTTCCCGGGACTTTGCCCTCGGCTACCTGGAGCTCCTAAAAAACAACCGGGATTACCGGATTGATCTTGAGAATTTTGTAATTTTATCAGCGAACTATAAAGTCGTTCAAATCCATAAGAATTTAGCCGCTTACAGGAATGCGACACAAACCCCAAAACCCTAATTTATACCATGTTTTCAGACAACAAAAGACCTAGAGCTATGAGTGAAATCGGAGGACAACCCAACAGGATCGAAAAAAACACCAAAATCAAAGGAGACATCATCTCCGAAGCGGACTTCCGCATCGACGGGAAACTGGACGGCAACGTCAAGACATCCGGGAAGGTAGTGATCGGGAAGGACGGTTATATCCACGGAAAAGTGGAATGCGTGAATGCGGATATAGAAGGCAGCTTTAACGGCGAATTGCTGGTTTCCGACCTGTTGTCCCTAAAGAGTTCCGCTATCATCGAGGGCACGGTGAACGTCAACAAGCTCGCCGTAGAGCCCGGCGCTACGTTTAACGCCGCCTGTACCATGAAAGGCAAGGGCAGCAGCCTCAGCCAACCGGCTCCTTCGGCTGTCACTTCCGGCGGATCCGGCCTGAAGCCTCCCATGGGCAAGGAAGCCAATGCCCCGGAACGTGCCAAAGCGTCCTGAGGAAGGCAAACGCACCAACCCGCTTAAAAACGCGGCCATTCTCTCCGGCATAGCCGTGGAGATGGGCGTGATCATTTACCTGGCTGCACGCGGAGGCATGTGGCTGGATGACAAATACCAGAACGAGAAACGAATTTTCACCGCCCTGGCAACCTTGCTGGGGGTGGGCATAGCGCTTTGGGTGGTCCTGCGGCAGATCAAGCGCGTAAAGTACTGATGAAAAAACTCCCTTTTCTCTCCCAATACGCTTTGTGGCTTACCGTGGTTTTGGGGATCGCGTTCAGTATTCACAGCTGGCTTCGCGGCCAACGGGAACTGGCACCGTTCGGGGACCTGCTGGTGGCCTCCTACCTGCTCAATATGGTCCTGGCCCTTGGTATTGTCTGGGGCCTGTTTGCCTTCCGGCGCAAGCTCCGCAACCTGATCGGGTTCCTGTTTATCGGCGGCAGCCTGCTTAAATTCCTGGTCTTTTTTCTCTTCTTTTATCCGGAATTCCGGACCGACGGCACCATCGTAAGGGCCGAGTTCCTATCCTTTTTTATCCCCTACCTGCTTTCCCTGGTTCTGGAGACCGTTTTTGCCTCCAGAATGCTTCGCGATCTCGAAAAAGAGGACGCCCGTTAAATCCCCCGCCAGCCGGCATAAATTAAAGCCGAAATGCTTTTTTCTTTTTGGAGGAATAGCTTACATTTGCACCGATTTTTAGCGACCCCTAGATACCAGCGCAATGCAAATGACATTCGTGAGTAAATTTCTGGCCTTCACCGCTTTTTTGTTCACCTTCGCGGCATCGGCCAAGGAAAGCCCCGCCGCCTCGGAGAATTCGCCGGAATCCGTCAAAGAAGAAATCAACGCATTTATTGAGCACCACCTGCAGGACGCCCACGATTTTACGCTGTATTCGTACACGGATGATCACGGGGAAATGGTCCATGTCGGTTTCCCGCTGCCCGTTATCCTCTGGGACGATGGCCTGAAGGTGTTTTCTTCCGCCAAATTCCACCACGGCGAGGAGGTTGCGGAAGTGGGCGGGAACCACTACGTGCTCTACCACAGCAAGATCTACAAGACCGATGCTTCCGGCACCATCAATTACGACGAGGAGCATCACCCCACCAACGCCAAACCGCTGGATTTCTCCATCACCAAGAGCGTGGTGATGATGCTGGTCACCGGCCTGCTCCTACTCTGGATTTTCAGCAGCCTGGCCAAAAGCTACGCTAAAAACGGCGCCATCCCGCGCGGGATCGGCCGGTTCTTTGAGCCCATCGTACTCTACATCCGCGACGATATTGCCATCGCCAATATCGGGGAGAAGAAGTACAAGCGCTACATGCCCTTCCTGCTTACCGTATTCTTCTTTATCTGGTTCCTTAACATGTTCGGGCTAACGCCGCTGGGCGTGAACGTTACCGGGAACATCGCAGTGACCACGGCGCTGGCCGTACTGGTGTTCCTGCTGACCAATTTCACAGGGACCAAAGATTACTGGAAACACATTTTTGACCCGCTGGGCGACGGGATGCCCTGGTTCGGGAAACTGATCATCTATATCATCCTGGTACCGATCGAGATCCTGGGGATGTTCATCAAGCCCTTCGCGCTGCTGATCCGTCTCTATGCCAACATGACGGCGGGCCACGTGGTACTGATGAGCCTGATCGGTCTGATATTCATATTCAAGAGCTGGGTGGGAGGCCCGTTGTCCTTCGGCCTGAGTTTCGCCATCTCTTTGATCGAGGTGCTGGTTGCCCTGCTGCAGGCGTATATCTTCACCATGCTGGCGGCGCTGTACTTCGGATTCGCCTCCGAAGAACACGATCACGACCACGGTCATGAAGAGGAACCGGAACTGGCTCATTTGTAAGATTTTTTTATTTGAATTGTTTAATTAGTTAAATACGTCTTTTATGGAAATTCCAAGTGTAGTAGGTGCAGGTCTGGCCGTTATCGGTGCCGGTATCGGTATCGGAATGATCGGGGGTCGCGCAATGGAAGCGATTGCCCGTCAGCCTGAAGCTTACGGAAAGATTCAAACAGCGATGCTGATTGCAGCGGCGCTTATTGAAGGTATTGGTTTCGCCGCGATCTTCGCAGGTTAATCAAGACAAGTAACCCGGACGCCCCAACGGTTGGTTGGGGCCGCCCGGGTCCTTTTGGAATTCCGCTCAAAACACAAAGACAATGGAGAAATTAATCAACGAATTTTCCGCAGGGCTTTTCTTCTGGCAGATCATCCTGTTCATCCTGTTGCTGCTTTTGCTGCGCCGTTTTGCCTGGAAGCCCATCCTGAACGCCGTCAACGACCGCGAGGAAGGCATCAAAAACGCGCTGGCCGCCGCCGAGGAGGCCAAGAAGGAGATGCAGAACGTTACGGCAGACAGTGAAAAGCTGTTGCAGCAGGCCCGCGCCGAGCGCGAGTCCATGCTCAAGGAAGCCCGGGAGATCAAGGATAAGATGATTGCCGACGCCAAGGAGCAGGCCCAGGCCGAAGGCGATAAGATCGTCCGGCAGGCGCAGCTCAGCATCGAAGGCGAAAAGAAGGCAGCCATAGCCGATATCAAAAAGCAGGTGGCCACCTTTTCCGTGGATATCGCCGAAAAAGTGCTGCGCGACCAACTGGACAACAAAGACAAGCAATTGCAACTGGTGGACAAACTGGTTGACGATATCAAACTGCGATAAGCGATGAGCGAAGCAAGAGCAGCCTCCCGCTATGCCAAGGCCGTTATGGACCTGGCGCTTGAGTCCAAGAAGCTGAAGGAGGTGGAAAAGGACATGCGGACCGTGCAGGAGACCATCGCCGGCAGCGAACGGCTGCGGGACGTCCTGGCCAGCCCGGTGGTGAAGGCCTCGGACAAGGAAGCGGCCCTGCAGGCCATCTTCAAGGGGGCCGACCCGCTGAGCAAGGAGCTGTTTGGCCTGCTTTCGCGCAATAAACGGATCGGACTGCTGGGCGAAGTAGCCGGACAGTTCCTGCTGCAATACGAGCAGATGCAGGGGCAGGACGTGGCCAAGGTAACCACCGCGGTCCCCATGACCCCGGACCTGGAAAAGAAAATCCTGAAGCAACTCAAGGGGATCACCGGCAAGGAGGTGAGCCTTGAGAACGAGGTGGACCCGTCCCTGATCGGCGGCTTTATCCTCCGCGTGGGCGACCTGGAATACAATGCCAGCATTGCCAGCAAGCTCGGGAACCTGAAACGAGAACTAGTACAATAATAAAACAACCCGGGCGGCCGGATGGCGGCCCGTAATTAGAGAGAGAAATGGCTGGAATCAAAGCGGCTGAAGTATCAGAGATCTTAAAGAAACAATTATCCGGTTTTGATGCCGGCGCCACCCTGGACGAGGTGGGTACCGTACTCCAGGTGGGTGACGGTATTGCGCGGGCTTACGGACTTTCCAATGCCCAGTACGGGGAGCTGGTGGAGTTCGAGAACGGCCTGGAAGGGATCGTTCTGAACCTGGAAGAAGATAACGTGGGGATCGTACTGCTCGGCCCCTCCAAGGAAATCAGCGAGGGCGATACCGTAAAGCGGACCCAGCGCATCTCCTCCATCAAGGTTGGCGAGGGGATCGTGGGCCGGGTGGTGGATACGCTTGGGAACCCGATCGACGGGAAAGGCGCCCTTACCGGGGAGCTGCTGGAGATGCCGCTGGAGCGCAAGGCGCCCGGGGTAATCTTCCGCCAGCCGGTAAACGAGCCGTTGCAGACCGGGGTAAAGGCCATCGACGCCATGATCCCGATCGGCCGCGGACAGCGGGAGCTGGTGATCGGCGACCGCCAGACCGGTAAGACCACCGTCTGTATCGATACCATCCTGAACCAGAAGGAATTCTACGATGCCGGGGAGCCGGTATACTGTATCTACGTAGCCATCGGCCAAAAGGCCTCTACCGTTGCGGGAATTGCCAAGACGCTGGAGGACAAGGGCGCGCTGGCCTACACCACCATTGTAGCGGCCAACGCCTCCGACCCTGCTCCCATGCAGGTGTACGCCCCCATGGCCGGAGCTGCCATCGGGGAGTATTTCCGGGATACCGGACGCCCGGCCCTGATCATCTATGACGATTTGTCCAAGCAGGCCGTGGCGTACCGCGAGGTTTCCCTGCTGCTGCGCCGTCCGCCAGGACGCGAGGCCTATCCAGGGGACGTATTCTACCTGCACTCACGCTTGCTGGAGCGCGCTGCCAAGATCATCAATGACGATACGATCGCCAAGCAGATGAACGACTTGCCGGAAGCCCTGAAAGGAAAGGTAAAAGGAGGAGGTTCCCTGACGGCCCTCCCCATTATCGAGACGCAGGCAGGTGACGTATCCGCCTATATCCCCACCAACGTAATTTCCATTACGGACGGTCAGATCTTCCTGGAGCAGGACCTCTTCAACCAGGGGGTTCGCCCGGCGATCAACGTGGGGATCTCTGTTTCCCGTGTAGGTGGATCGGCCCAGATCAAGTCGATGAAGAAAGTGGCCGGAACCCTGAAACTGGACCAGGCCCAGTTCCGCGAATTGGAAGCCTTTGCCAAATTCGGATCCGACCTGGATGCCGCCACCCTGAACGTGATCGAGAAGGGGCGCCGCAACGTGGAGATCCTGAAACAGGCCCAGAACGACCCCTTTACCGTAGAAGACCAGGTAGCCATCATCTACGCCGGTTCCAAGAACCTGCTGCGCGATGTGCCGGTAGATAAAGTAAAGGAGTTTGAGCGGGATTACCTGGAATTCCTGAACGCCAAGCACCGCGATGTGCTGGACGCGCTGAAGGCCGGTAAACTCACTGACGAAATCACAGAAACCCTTACGGCGGTTTGTAAAGACCTCACCGCTAAATATAAAGCCTGACCGAACTCCGCCCCGGAATCGACCGGGGCGGGGGTCAGAAACTGAAATCCGAGAATGGCAAACCTAAAGGAAATACGCAACCGCATCGCCTCCGTCTCGTCCACCATGCAGATCACTTCTGCTATGAAGATGGTATCGGCGGCCAAGCTGAAAAAGGCCCAGGATGCGATTACGGCCATGCGGCCCTACGCGGATAAGCTTACGGAATTGCTGAGGAACCTGAGCGCCAACCTGGACGGGGATGCCGCGAGCCGCTATTCCCAGGCCCGGGAAGTGCGCAAGGTGTTGGTAGTCACCGTCAGCTCCAACCGGGGCCTATGTGGCGCCTTTAACTCCAATGTGATCAAGCAGAGCGTCTCGCTGCTGCAGGGCACTTACGGGGACAAACAGGTGGATTTCATGACCATCGGCAAGAAGGCGCATGATCTGCTGCGCAAACGCCATACCATCGTATCCAATCACAGCCATATCTTCGACAACCTCACCTTTGAGGAAGTGGAAAAGGTTGCCGAAGAGCTGATGGGCTTGTTTGCGGACGGCAGTTACGACCGGATTGAACTGGTCTACAACCACTTTAAGAACGCCGCCACCCAGATCGTCAAAACGGAGCGCTTCCTGCCCATAGAGCCCGTTGAAGGCGAAGCGGACAGCGCTGCGGACTACATCTACGAGCCCTCTGAGGCCGAGATCGTGGAACAATTGATCCCGAAATCCCTAAAGACGCAGCTTTACAAGGCCATTCGCGATTCCTTTGCCAGCGAGCACGGGGCCCGGATGACCGCCATGCACAAGGCGACGGATAATGCGGGAGAACTAAAAGACCAGTTAACCCTCACCTACAACAAGGCCAGACAGGCCGCCATTACCAACGAGATCCTTGAGATCGTGGGCGGGGCGGAAGCGCTGGCCAACAGCTAAGGCACCAACGACCAAAACGGACATCCCCGGCCCATCGCCGGGGATTTTTGTTTGGGGAATCGGGATCTCAAAACAGGGTTTTGGCATCAATTTTGGATTCCTATCTTTACAAGGCACGCCCATGAAACTAAGGATACGCCATACCGCTATTTTTCTGATGCTGACGGCCGCCGGCCTGGCCGGTTGCGCGTCGCAACAGCGTTTTCAGGAAGAGCCGCCTTTCACTGTTTCCGAACAACAGGTCAGGGTCTGGGCCGGCGGCAGGGCCGAAAGCGGTTCGGGCATGCGCCTGAGCATGCGCTGGAACCCGCACGATCCGGAAGCCTACCGGCCGGATTCGCTCTACTTCCGCGGCCGCGTCCTGAGCCCGGTGATCGAGGATTCGGAAACCGGCATGATGCTCACGGCTTCTTATGAACTTGTGACGCCGCAGAAGCCCGACAGGATCATGCATGCCGACCCAAAAGAGGAAGTAGGCAACCAACCCCCGGTTGCGCTGCCCGATGGCAAGGCCTTCCCGTTTACGCTGGAACCGGACGAGGCGGTACTCTCCTATGTTCGCCTCAGCGACGGCACAAGGTATTACTACAAGATTACCGGCATTTCGCAGAAACCGATGCGCGCTTACCCGTCGCGGCCGCAGGAGTAGCTTTGCCGGCATTTGCTAATTAGCTAATTTAGGGGCAGCTATAACCCGTCTTCCTTGAGGCTTTTCCAAAAACTGTTCAAGCAAACCTTTATCTACGGCCTGGCGACGGTACTCCCGCGGATGTTTTCCTTTTTGCTGGTGCCGCTCTATACGGAAGTGATGCCGCCCGGGGGGTACGGGGAACTGACCATCATCTTTACCTTCTTTGCCATTTTCAACGTGATCCTGGCCTACGGGATGGAAACGGCCTTCTTCCGCTTTTACAGCAAGGAACCGAACCCGGACCGGGTTTTATCCACCGCCCTGCTCTCGTTGGCCGGGTCCACCCTGCTGTTCCTACTGGTCGCAGCCCTGTTCCGCCAGCCCCTGGCGGCCCTCATGAATATCGACGTTACCTATTTCTGGTACTTTGCGGTGATCCTGGCCCTGGACGCCCTGGTCATCGTGCCTTTTGCCCGGCTCAGGGCCCAGGAGCAACCCGGTATTTATGCGATCATCAAGATCGCGAATGTGGTGACCAACATCGTCCTGAACCTCTTTTTCCTGCTGGCCCTGCCCAAGCTGGCCGGACAACAGCCGGACGGGCTCTGGAGCGCCCTCTACGTCCCGGATTTCCAGATAGAGTACATCCTCATTGCCAATACCATCGCCAGCGGCATTACATTGCTGATCCTGAGCGGGAACTACTTCAAATTGCAACCGGTTTTCGATCGCGGCCTGTGGAAGCGGATGCTCGCATACGGCCTGCCCGTAATGATCGCCGGGGTGGCCTTTACCATCAATGAGGTGTTCGACAAGTACCTGCTTTCGGAACTGTTGCCCATGGGCGAAGAGGCTGCCAAGGCCGAGGTGGGGAAGTACGCCGCCTGTTACAAGATGGCCATGTTCATGACCCTCTTTGCAACGGCCTTCCGCCTGGGGATCGAGCCTTTCTTTTTCAGCCACTCCAGTTCGGAGAATCCCAAACGGGCGTATGCCCAGGTGACCAACTACTTTGTGGTGCTCGGCAGCGTGATCCTGCTGGCCGTGATGGTCTTTGCAGATGTCATCAAGGAACTCATTATCCGCGACGAAGCGTTCTGGGAAGCGATGTCCATTGTGCCCATCGTATTGCTGGCCAGTTTTTTCCTGGGGATCTACCACAACCTCTCCGTATGGTATAAGGTGACCGACCGGACGCGATTCGGGGCGGTGATCTCTCTGGTCGGGGCGCTGATCACCATTGGCGTGAACGTGGCCTTTATCCCGACCTTCGGCTATGTGGCCTCGGCCTGGGCAACGCTGGGGGCCTATGGCACCATGATGCTGCTTTCGTATTTCCTGGGCCGGCGCTATTATCCGATCCCCTATAATATTCGAAAGATCTCGTTCTATCTGGGGATCTCGATCACCTTCTCCATCCTGTCTTACTACGTATTTAACAGGAACTTATATATCGGCCTGGCATTACTTTTAGTATTTTTGGGACTACTGTACCGGCTGGAGAAGGAAGTGTTAATCAAACTGATACGCGGAAAATGAAGGTAAAGATCAT
>JBNKHB010000053.1:0-12757 GCA_050290125.1 Robiginitalea sp. | reverse complement strand
AGGGCAGTTTTTTAGCGATGGCATAGTCGATGGCCCGCGCGATCTTTTCGCCTACCACGCTACCCATGGAACCGCCGATAAAACTGAAATCCATACAGGCAATCACCAGGTCCTTTCCCATGGACTTGCCGTGAGCGGTCCGCACCGCATCGTGCAGTCCTGTTTTTTTCTCCGCCTCTTTCAAACGGGCATCGTACTTCTTGGTATCCACGAATTTCAGTGGATCCTTGGAGGATAATTTGGTATCCAGCTCCTTGAACGTATTGTCGTCGAACAGGATCTGGAAATACTCCTTGCTGCCGATGCGGACGTGGTAGTCGTCTTCCGGGCTAACATAATAGTTCTTCGCCAGCTCTTCGGATTCAACGATCTTACCGGTAGGAGATTTGTACCAAAGGCCTTTTGGGGTGTCCTTTTTCTCCTCGGTAGCCGTTTGTATGCCTTTCTCTTTTCTCTTGAACCAGGGGGACATAGAATGCATAGTTTATAGGGATTTACCGGTAGGATTTACAGCGTATTCACGTTGTTCAGGTCCTCGAAAGCCTTTTTCAGGCGCGCCACAAAGGTCTTCTCGCCTTCCCGCAGCCAGACGCGGGGATCGTAGTATTTCTTGTTCGGTTGGTCGGCGCCCTCCGGATTCCCGATCTGGGATTGCAGATAGGCCGATTTTGACCCCATATAATCGCGGATGCCCGTCATAAATGCGTACTGCAGGTCCGTGTCGATATTCATCTTGATCACCCCGTAGCCGATGGCTTCCCGGATCTCCTCCAGGGTGGAGCCGGAGCCGCCGTGGAATACGAAATCAATATGGTTGGGTTCTACCTTGTAATGTTCGCTGATATACTGCTGCGAATTGCGCAGGATCTTGGGCGTGAGTTTCACATTGCCGGGCTTATATACGCCGTGCACATTCCCGAAGGCCGCTGCAATGGTAAAACGCGGGCTTACCTTGGACAGTTCCTCGTAGGCGTATGCCACCTCTTCGGGCTGGGTATACAATTTGGAGTCGTCCACGTCGGTATTGTCCACTCCGTCTTCTTCTCCCCCGGTAATCCCGAGTTCGATCTCCAGGGTCATATTCATCTTGCTCATCCGCGCCAGATACTCTTTGCAGATCTCGATATTTTCCTCGATCGGTTCCTCGGAGAGGTCGATCATGTGCGAGCTGTAGAGGGATTTTCCGGTTGCGTTGAAATGCGCCTCGCTGGCATCCAGCAGCCCGTCGATCCAGGGCAACAATTTCTTTGCGCAGTGGTCCGTGTGCAGGATCACCGTTGCTCCATAGGCTTCCGCCAGCTGGTGTACGTGTTTGGCTCCTGCGATCCCGCCCAGAATGGCGGCCTGCTGACCTTCATTGGAGAGGCCTTTGCCCGCGTTGAACTGCGCGCCTCCGTTGGAGAATTGAATGATGACCGGGGCGTTCAGCTCAGCGGCGGTCTCCATAACCGCGTTGATGGTGTCCGAACCGATCACATTTACTGCAGGGAGGGCAAAACCCTTGGCCTTGGCGTAGTTGAATATCTGTTGTACTTCATCACCGGTAGCTACCCCCGGTTTAATGGAATGCGACATAGAACGTGTGGGTGTTAGTTGCTTTGATGCGACAAAAGTAATAATAATAGCCGTTAAAACGGATAATTTATTCCGATCTGCAGCACGGCATTGGCGAAGTTGTAATCCCTGAACCACCGCTTGTTCGGAAGTTCCGCGGGGTTGTAGGTCTTAAAGCCCACATCCGCCCGGAAGACGAAATAGGTGAAATCGTATCTCAGGCCGAACCCTGTGCCCCAGGCAATGTCCTCCAGGGAGCTAAACCCGGAAAAGGTGGCGGCCGGGTCGTCCTCGCTGTCCCAGATATTCCAGATATTCCCCAGGTCGCTGAAGAGCGCCCCCTTGAGGTCGCCTACGATGGGGAACCGGTATTCCAGGTTAAAACTGAGCTTGAAATTCGCTTCGTTGAAGTCGTTGATGTTCTGGGTGCTACCCGGTCCCAGGGAATACGGGTACCAAGCCCGGTTGTCGTTGGACCCCCCCGCAAAATAGGAACGAACGAACGGGATGTCGTCCGAATTGCCGTAGGGTACGGCGATCCCCACAAAGGTGCGCATGGCCAGCACGTCGCTGGAAGTGATGGCCCAATGCCGGATAAAATCCACCTCGGTCTTGATATACTGGGAGAAGGGTACCCCGAATACCCGCTTCTTCCCGTTGGGCCCCTCCTCAAAGGAAACGATCCTGGAAACGCCGCTGAGCAGATTCCCTGCGCTTTCGAGTTTCCACCGTAACTGGTAAAAACTGTTGTCGTTGATCCCCGCCTTGGTATTCTTGGTATAGGTATAGTTAGAGCTGAAGATCAGGTTGTTCTCCGTAAGCCGCTGGCGCCGTTCTTCGATGCGGAACACTTCGGCATAGGTATCCGAGCCCTGGGGTACCAGCCCGTTTTCCAGTACGGCGGCCGTAAATCCGGAGGTCCCTTCCGGGATGCTCAGCCGCAGCGGATCGTCCGGGTCGTCCACGGCTTCAAAAAAGTCAACAGCGCTCGGATTGTTTTCAAAGCTGTCGGCGATATCGTCCAGGATGTTGTAAGAGCTGCGGTATACATTAAAGAACCGGTCCGGGTTTACATTCCGCACAAACTGGATGTTCATCAATTCAAAGGTGCTTTTCTTAAAATCCGTTGGCGACCAATTGAAACCCAGGACCGTATTGAGGGTCTGCTTGTCGAGCCCGATATTCTTCTGAAAGCTGGTCCCTGCCGAAATCCGCGTTTGGGGCAGCATGTAAAAAGGGATGATCCGTGTGGTATTTATAAAAGGGAACCCGAACATCCGGGGGAAGGTCAGGTTGATATCCCCCCCGATTTCAGAAAAGAAATCCTCCCCCAGGGAATCGTCGCTGAGCAGGCCAAACGTGCCCCGTGCGGACAGGCTCAGGGTTTCCGCACCTCCAAAGACATTCCTGGTGATCAGGGATGCTCCGAGCCCCACGCCCAGGCGCTGGATGTTGGAATGGGTGAGGTCAAAGTCCAGGGCCAGCGAGTTCTTAGGCCGCGCCGCCAGGTAAATGTTCGCATCCAGCCGGTCCGTACCCGATTCCAGCAGTTCGATGTTCGGATACCGGAAGGTGTTGAGGTTGTTGATCTGCCGATAGGTCCGCAAGCGGTTCAGGTCGCGGTATACGCTGTCTTTTTGCAGAAAAATGGCATCCGTGAGCGCCTTTGGTTTATACCGGAGGCGGCCGGTGTAATGGATGATGTAGTCCCCGTATTGCACCGTGTCCTGCTCCTGGGAGTCGGATTGAAAGTTGTGATCCGCATAGATATTGATTTCACCCATGCGCCGGATCCTGTATTCCGTGGAAGTTACGGCGCTGTCGCCCCGGCTACGGAGGTTCTCGATGTTGAGCTCCACGTCCATCAGCTGGTCGTTGAGGTTGCTGGTATCCCTCAGGATGTCGTAGGTGATGGAGCTCTCCTGAAAATTCCAAACCCCGGAGTTGCGGAAGAGCGAAGTAAGGCGTTCTCGCTCACGGGTAAAGTGGTCCAGGTCAAACTGTTCCCCTTGCCGTACCAAAGATTCCTTTTTGTGCAGGCGGTAGATCGAATCCAGTGCCCTGGAGGCGATACTATGGCTCACGGTATCAATCCTGTAGGGTTCGCCCAGTTCAATGTGATAATTGGTGGCGGCCCGTTGCCGGCCGGTGCTGTCCAGCTGGTAGCTGCCGGTATTGTTGAAATAACCCCTGTTGTCGTAGTATGCGCTTAACCGTTGCAGCGAGCGGGAAACCCTGGCAGTGTCTATTATGACAGGCGCCTCTCCGATCCGCTGGAGCCATTCGCTGTACCCGCTTACGATAAAGGATTCACCCAGGCGTTCCACCTGTTTCTCGGAAAGGAATTTATTCAGGCGTTCACGCCTTCCTTCTTTGCGTTCCAGCCAGGCCTGGTAAGAAGAATCCGCGTCTTTTTTTGCGAGATTGTAAAGATGAAGCCGCAGGGGAAAGCCCAAAACGCGGCTGTTGGGTTTTTGAAGGACCAGGCTGTTTACCTCGGGATCAGCGATCTTCTCGCCATCCGCAAATACGTTGTATTCGGTCAGCAACAACTCATCCTCGTCCACCTTCTTCAGCGCGTTGCATGAGCAAATGCTGATCCCCAGCAATAATAATCCTAATTTAGCGGGGCGTTTCACGACGGGTGCAAAGACCTTCATACCTGCCAAAATTAAACTATTTGGATGGTTGCAAAAAGCGATTTAAAACTTATAAAAAGCCTGCATCAAAAAAAGTACCGCTTTCGCAATGGCCTGTTCCTGGCCGAAGGGGTGAAGCTGGTGGAGGAGCTCATGGCCTCCCGGATGGAGGCGTACCGGGTTTACAGTACGGAGGCTCGTGAAGGGGACGGCCTGCTGCCTATTTCGGAGAGCGAGCTGAGCAAGGTGAGTACGCTGAAGCAGTCCAATAAAATGCTGGGGATCTTCCGCATCCCAACTCCCGAACCGCCCCGGTTCACGGGCTGGACCCTGGCCCTGGATGCCCTCCGGGACCCCGGTAATCTGGGGACGGTGATCCGCTTGTGCGACTGGTTCGGGATAGAGGACCTGATCTGCTCCCCGGACACAGTGGACTGTTTTAACCCGAAGGTGTTGCAGGCAACCATGGGTTCCATAGCGCGTGTACGCGTCCATTATCTGCCGCTGCCCGCCACGCTGGAAGCTTGCGGGCTACCGGTCTTCGGCGCCAGTATGGAGGGGGCGGACGTTCGCGGGGTCCAACTGCCGGGATCCGGGGTGCTCGCCATGGGGAGCGAATCCCACGGCCTGTCAGCCGAACTCCGGGCGCTGCTCAGCGAGACCGTCGCCATCCCCGCTTTCGGGAAGGCCGAAAGCCTGAATGTGGCCACTGCCACGGCCGTTTTACTGCACGAGATCCGACGGGGGGATCCCGGGACTATTCAAAGGTAAAATTCACGAAAATACCGCGCGTTTTCAGCGCATCGATATTGCCGGTCCAGGGGCTGTTCGGGTCGTTATCCGGTACCAGCTCGTCGGTGATGGCAAAGATCCCCCGGATGGAAGGGGAGAATTTGAAGTATTCCAGATAGAAATCGATGCCGAAGCCCAGTTCGTAGTTCAGGACGGTTTTTTTCATCCGGAAAGTACCGCTGCTGTTATCGTCCAGGGAGGCCTCGTTGGACCCCAGGTTCATGGCTACCCCGGCCCCGCCGACCACATAAGGTTTCCAGTTGCCCAGACGCCGGGTGCTCACCTTAAGCAAGAGCGGGAAATTGATGTAGGTGGATTTGACCTCGCGGAAGGCGTCGTTGGAATCTGCAAAGCCCGGGAAGCCGAGCAGGCGGCGACTGTAGAAAAGGCCGGGTTCAAAACGCACGTCCAGAAATTCGTTCAGCCGCAGTTCCCCGATCAACCCCACGTTAAAACCGAAGGACTTATCCACGCCTATATCGGGCAGGTCGTTGGCGTATTCGAATTTAAAATCATATTGGTTAAAACCCAGATAATAGCCCCAGTTCAGCAGCTTCAGGTCCTCATTCTGCAGATTCAGGATCGGTTTGTCGCGGAACTGGGCCTGTGCCGTCCCCGCAATGCCAAGCAATGCGCATACCAACAAAACGTATCTCATACCCTTATTTTGAGGCCGTGTAAATCGTAGCCACCCCAAAGGTCTGGGGGGCGTGATTCATACCTATAAACCCGATTTTCCCCAAAATATTGTCAAAGGCGTCGCCATAGGGGAAAACCGCAGCCGAGTCCGAGAGATAGCGGTAAGCGGCGGCATTGCCGGAGAGGAGTTTCCCCATCAGGGGCAAAACGTAACGGCAATGCAGGCGGTACCCCCATTTAAAGGGCTGTTTCTCGGGTACCGATGTCTCCAGGACGGCGAGTATCCCACCGGGTTTCAGGACCCTGTAGATCTCGGAAAGACCCTGCTCCAGGTCCTCGAAATTTCGCACGCCGAAGGCCACGGTAACAGCGTCAAAACTGGCATCTGCAAAATCCAGCGCCTCGCTGTCGCCCACTACCATTTCAACGCGATCTCTCAGGCCGGCCTGCTCCACCTTTTGGCGACCGATCTCCAGCATAGCGGGGGCCAGGTCCAATCCCACCACCCTGCTGGCTCCGGTCTCCGCCAGGGCCAGGGCCAGGTCTCCGGTGCCGGTAGCAATGTCCAGCACGGCTTCGGCCCCGTGTTCCTTAACCTTGCGCACCAGTCGGGAGCGCCAGCGCTGGTCGGCGCCAAGGGTCATGATGCGGTTAAGCCGGTCGTAATTCCCGGAGATGTTGTCGAACATCTTGCGGACCTGCTGTTTCTTACCCAGTTGCGAGTCGCCATACGGCAAGACTTCCTTAGCCATGCGGTGTTTGGATTAGGGCGCAAAGATAGGACAAAGCCGGCGATAATACCCTGTGCGGCCGGCGGATGCAATGCTCGCATATACGCAACCGGAATGATAAAATTGCGTACTTTTGCGGGGCGGACTACCCATGACCATACCAGGCGGATAGCCAGCTACCCGAAACAATCGAAGACTGAATGAAGATCATTATCGCAGGTGCAGGTGAGGTAGGCTTCCATCTTGCAAAATTACTTTCATACGAATCCCAGGACATTACCCTGATCGATACTAACAAGGAGAGTTTGTCCTATGCCGAGGGGCACCTGGACATACGCGTACTCCGCGGCGATGCTACCAGCATCTCGGTGCTCAACGACGCAAACGTGTCGCAATCGGACCTTGTGATCGGGGTCACCTCCTCGGAAACCACCAACGTTACCCTGTGCATCCTGGCCAAGCAGCTCGGATCCAAACGGACCATTGCGCGTATATCCAATACGGAGTTCCTGGAATACAAGGAGCAGATCCAGTTCGACGAATTGGGGATCGACGAACTCATATCTCCCGAAGAACTGGCGGCCTCGGAGATCCAGTTGCTGCTCAACCAGTCGGCCTTTAACGATACCTATGAATTCGAAGAGGGACTGCTCATCATGCTGGGTATCTCCCTTCCCAAGGGTGCCCCTTTTGTTGGGAAAATGGTGAAGGAAGCTGCCCGCATCTATCCCGAGATCCACTTTATGCCGATTGCGTTACAACGTCAGGGTACGCAGTTTACGCTCATCCCGCGCGGGGATACGCGCTTTAAGGAGGACGACCAGGTTTACTTTATCACCGATCGTAAAGGCGTGGACGAACTCTATAAGCTTACCGGCAAAAAAAGGGAGGAAATCCGCAACGTGATGATCCTTGGCGGTAGCAAAGTAGGGGTAAAGGCGGCCCGGGACCTGTGCGATAAGCGCTTTAACGTAAAGTTGATCGAAAAGGACAAGAACAAGGCCTTTGAGATTGCCGATATGTTGCCCAACGCCCTGGTGATCAACGGGGATTGCCGGAACGTGGAATTGCTGGAAGAGGAATCGCTGGATTCGATGGACGCCTTTATTGCGGTTACCGGGAATTCCGAAACCAATATCATGTCCTGCCTGGTGGCCAAGTCCAAGCATATCAAAAAGACCATAGCCCTGGTGGAGAACATGGATTATTTCCAGCTCTCCCATTCCATTGGGGTAGACACGCTGATCAACAAGAAACTCTTGGCGGCCAACAATATTTTCCGCTATATCCGCAAGGGAGAGGTGGTGGCCCTTACGCGGCTCAACAACCTGAATGCCGAGATCCTGGAGTTTGTGGTAAAGGATTCCTCCGAGGTGCGCGGCGAGATCATCAAGGAACTCGACTTTCCGCGCGATGCGATCATCGGTGGGGTCATCCGTCAGGGCGAAGGCATTATTGCGCTGGGAGATTTCCGTATCCAGGCGGGCGATCGGGTAGTGGTTTGCTGCCTGCCAAGTGCCATCCCAAGGATCGAAAAGCTTTTCCTCTGACATGTCCCTGAACACGCGCATCATCGTTCACCTGATGGGGCTGCTGCTGCTCTTTAACGGCGGCTTCATGTTGCTTGCCGCCCTGGTAAGCCTCATCTATCAGGACGGGGTTACCTACAACATCGCCCTGGCCGCAATCACCACGCTTTTCTCGGGAACGGTGGCCATGTACCTGACGCGCGGCCACAAAAAGGAAGTAAAGCGCAAGGAAGGCTACATCATCGTCACCTTCGGCTGGATCGTGATGTCGGTTTCCGGGGTGCTGCCCTACCTGTTTTCCGGGGCCATCCCCGATATTACCAATGCGCTGTTCGAAACGGTTTCCGGGTATACGACCACCGGGGCATCCATCCTGGATGATATTGAGGTATTGCCGGAAGGGATCCTCTTCTGGCGCAGCGTCACCCACTGGATCGGCGGCATGGGGATCATCGTACTGGCGATCGCCATCCTGCCCCTGCTAGGGATCGGGGGCATGCAGCTTTTTGCGGCCGAGGCCCCGGGCCCGGCCGGAGACAAGTTGCACCCGCGCATTACCGATACGGCCAAGCGCCTTTGGTTCATTTACGTGGGATATACGGTTGCCGAAACCATCCTGCTGAAGCTTGCGGGCATGTCCTTTTTCGATGCGATGAATCACGCCTTGGCTACCCTGTCCACGGGCGGCTTTTCCACCAAGAACGCCAGCATCGCCTATTGGAACAACCAGCCGCTCATCCAATACATCATCATCCTTTTCATGTTCCTGGCAGGTTCCAACTTTGTACTGAGTTACTTTGCCTTTAAAGGGCGTGTGCAAAAGGTGCTGCGGGATGAGGAATTCAGGTACTATTCAGTATTCATCGCCCTGTTCGCCGTCCTGGTGGCACTGGTGATTTACTTCAAGGCCGACGTGACCGTTTCCGAATACCACCCTATGCCCTGGGGGGAGGCGGAGAGCGCAATCCGGCACGGGTTATTCCAGGTACTCGCCGTGGTAACGACCACGGGCTTTGTAACGGCGGACTTCACCGGCTGGACGCCCTTTCTCACCATATTTTTCTTTGGACTCATGTTCGCGGGAGGATCCGCCGGTTCCACGGCGGGCGGGATCAAGGTCATGCGGCACATCCTGATCATCAAGAACGGCCTGCTGGAATTCAAACGGACCCTGCACCCCAGCGCCATTATCCCGGTCCGTTACAACAACAAGACGGTTACGGAACACATCGTGTATAACATCATCGCCTTCTTTGTACTGTATATGCTGCTGTTTATTATCGGAGCCCTGGTACTGGGACTGCTGGGGCTGGACTTCGTCTCGGCCGTGGGCGGTGCCGCATCCTCGCTGGGCAATGTAGGCCCCGCTTTCGGCACACTCCATCCGCTGAGCAATTTCAACGGCCTGCCCGCCCTGGGCAAATGGTGGTGCGCCTTCCTGATGCTTGCCGGAAGGCTGGAACTCTTTACGGTATTGATTCTGCTGACCCCTTATTTCTGGAAACGGACCTGATTCAGCTCAGGGCTTCCTTCATGCGACGAACCGCTTCCCGGATCTCATCCTCCGAGGCCGCATAGGAGATGCGGATGCAGTTCGGGTTGCCGAATGCTTCCCCGGTAACGGTGGCCACATTGGCTTCCTCCAGCAGGTACATGGCAAAATCGGAAGCATTGGCGATCCGATGTCCGCGCAGCGTTTTCCCGAAATAGTCGGAAATGTCCGGAAAGACGTAGAATGCCCCTTCGGGCACGTTCAGGCCAAAACCCGGGATCTCACCCAGCAGCTGCAGGATCAGGTCCCTGCGCTGGTGGAATTTATCGATCATGTACTGGATCTTTTCCAGGGGTGCATCCAGGGCTGCAATGGTCGCGCGCTGCGCGATGGCATTGGCCCCGCTGGTAATCTGTCCCTGGAACTTGGTACAAGCCTTGGCGATCCAGGCCGGAGCGCCGATATATCCGATCCGCCAGCCGGTCATAGCAAATGCCTTGGAAACCCCGTTCACCGTGATACAGCGGTCGTACATGCCATCCAGGGCGGCGATGCTTACATGGCCGTCGCGGAAATTGATGTGTTCGTAGATTTCGTCGGAGGCCACAAAGATCCCAGGGTGTTCCCTGAGGACCGCCGCCAGCCCTTCCAGCTCTTCGCGGTTGTAGACGGAGCCGCTGGGGTTGCAGGGCGAACTGAACCAAAGCATTTTGGTCTTGGGCGTGATCGCCGCCCTTAACTGCTCCGGCGTCATCTTAAAATCGCTTTCGATGGAGGTAGGCACTTCCACCGGAACGCCTTCGGCAAGCTTTACGATATCCCGGTAGCTTACCCAATAAGGCGCTGGAAGGATTACTTCATCTCCCTTGTTCAGCATCACCATGGCCAGGTTGGCCAGGCTTTGCTTCGCCCCCGTGGAGACCACGATCTGGGAAGGGCCGTATTCCAGGCCGTTATCCCTTTTGAATTTACGCGATATGGCATCCTTCAGCTCCCCGTAACCGTCTACCGGCGTATAGCTGCTGTAGTTGTCGTCTATGGCCTGCTTGGCCGCCTCCTTGATAAATTCCGGAATGTTGAAATCGGGTTCTCCCAGGCTCAGGCCGATAATATCCCGGCCTTCCTGCCGCAATTCGCGGGCTTTGGCGGCCATAGCAAGGGTGGCCGAAGTGGACATGTTGTTGATCCGGTCGGAGAGAAATTCATTCATGGTTGGCAGTGGCTTTACTGGAGTTGTAAACCGGGGTTCCGCCCCAGTTCCTTCAGATGTCTGAAATGCGAAATTATGGCTTTTCGCGTTGTCTTGTATTCGTTGTAAGGCAAATTGAACTCCCGCGCAGTCTCTTTCACAATTTTCGCAATTTTTGTGTAATGGATGTGGGAGATATTGGGGAAGATATGGTGCTCCACCTGGTGGTTCAACCCGCCGGTAAACCAGTTAACGATACGGTTGCGCGTCCCGAAATTAACGGTGGTCTCCAGTTGGTGGATGGCCCATGAATTCTTCATGTTGCCGTCTTCCTCCGGCAGCGGCATCTCGGCGTGGTCCACCACATGTGCCAACTGGAATACGACGCTCAGGATAACCCCGGCTACATAGTGCATCACAAAGAAGCCCAGCAGCACTTTCCAGAAAGCGATATTCAGCACCAGCATGGGCACTACGATCCAGACGGTGATGTAGATTAGCTTGGTGGCCACCAGCACGCTCCAGTTTAGCACGGGGTTCGGGAATTTCCCGTAACTCAGCTTGCGGCGCGTATAGCGGTACATCTGCTTAAAATCGCTGGTGATGGCCCAGTTAAAGGTCAGCAGGCCGTAAAGGAATACGGAATAGTAATGTTGGAAGCGGTGGAAACGGCGCCATTTGGCGTGCTTGGAAAACCGCAGGATCCCGTGCGCCTCAATATCTTCGTCGTGCTCGTGGATGTTCGTATAGGTATGGTGTAGCACGTTGTGCTGTACCTGCCAGTTATACACGTTGCCCGCCAGGATGTAGATACTGCCTCCCATAAGTTTATTCACCCATTTTCGGGAGGAATAAGAGCCGTGGTTACCGTCGTGCATCACGTTCATGCCCACACCGGCCATCCCCACGCCCATGGCCATGGTCAGCAGCAGGTTGGCCCAGCCCGGCAGGCCCAGGGTAAGGATCAGGAAATACGGCCCCAGGAACATACAGAACATAACGGCCGTTTTCAGGTACAGTTTCCAGTTGCCGGTCTTTTTCAGGTCGTTTTCACGGAAATATGAGTTGACGCGCTTGTTAAGCGTTCGGAAGAACTGAGTGGATTCGGCTCTGGCAAATCTGATGGCGGAGGTTTGCATATCTATTCAGTAACTGATTCGTTCGGTTAAGATTATAACGTACACCCGGCGAATGGATTGCGGCGGATTCTGTTATTTTTGCAATGGAACCGAAAAAGCCTGTTTTCCCGGGCTAAATCAGTTCACAAAGCGCAAATATACCAATGCAAGCGGAAATCATCTTCCAAAACTTTCCCAATTTATCCGATGTCCAACGCGGGCAGTTCCTCAAACTCGGCCCGCTTTATGCGGATTGGAACCAGAAAATCAATGTGGTATCCCGGCGGGATGTGGACGAATTATACCTCCGCCATGTGCTCCATTCCCTGGGCATTGCCAGGGTCTATCAGTTTGCTCCGGGAGAGCAGGTCCTGGATGTGGGGACGGGCGGCGGCTTTCCGGGGATCCCCCTGGCGATCTTGTTTCCCGATACGGAATTCACGCTGGTGGACGCGATCGGAAAAAAGATTCGGGTTGTGGAAGAGGTAGTTCGGGGACTGGGCCTGAACAACGTAAAAGCTCTTCAAATTCGGGCGGAACAACTCCCGGAGACCTATGATTTCATTGTGAGCAGGGCCGTGGCCGCCATGCCTACCTTTGTCCGGTGGACCGCAGGGAGGCTCAGGCCCGGCGAGGGGAACGGGCTGGAACACGGCATTCTGTATTTAAAAGGCGGGGATTTGAGCGAGGAGCTGGCCGGTTTCCCGGCTGCCCGGGAATTCGGGCTTTCCCAGTGGTTTGACGATCCGTTCTTCGAGACTAAGAAAGTAGTCTACCTGCCGTATTCCGGGATCAGGTATTAAAAACGGTGTAATAGGTGCGCCGACACCTGCGGGCGTATGCGCGCAGGAAGCTCATCAAACTTCTTTTCGGTTGTATTTCAGTTTGTTTGCGGTACGGATGGGTGCGAGGTTTCATATACTGCAAGTTTATAAATTAAAGTTATGTTTACAATTAATTAACGTTAAATTTACATTTAAATTATAGATAGGTTATCTATATAGACAAAAAAAGCGCCGTTTAGGCGCTTTGATTTTAAAGAATAGTCTTGTCCTATTTGCTCCAAGGTGGTAC
>JBNKHB010000052.1:0-12863 GCA_050290125.1 Robiginitalea sp. | reverse complement strand
GCCAGCGCCTTGCGCATGGTCGGTTCCACGGATGCCCCGCCTACCGTTGCCACGTGCAGGGTAGCACCCTGTTTTTCTTTGAACCACATGGCGCGTGTCAGGCCGAACTCGTCGTTCGGATTGATCACGAATTGCACCCCGCTGGGATCAAAGGCGGACCGGTCCTCCGTAAAGTTGATTTTGGAGGTAGTATCCGGCACGTTGCTGATGCAAACTAATATCTTCATAAACGCATGGATTTGTCGGTTGAAAGTGGCCGCTAAGATAGCCAAATATTTTCTAAAATACTATGCATGCATAATAAAATTGATAAAATATTTTGGACCCGCGGGTCCCTGAGTTGCTGGAGATTTTTCTATTTTTGTGGGCATTTTAGTGCCAAACGCCAACAAGCAGAAACCTGTATACATGAGGACGATCCAATTCAGAGAAGCCATAGCCGAGGCTATGTCCGAAGAGATGCGCAAAGACGAATCCATCTACCTGATGGGCGAGGAGGTTGCGGAGTACAACGGCGCCTATAAGGCTTCCAAAGGCATGCTGGACGAATTCGGGCCGAAGCGCGTCATCGACACCCCCATCTCCGAACTCGGGTTTGCCGGGGTGGGCGTGGGTTCCGCCATGATCGGCAACCGCCCGATCATCGAATTCATGACCTTCAACTTCTCCCTGGTGGGGATCGACCAGATCATCAACAACGCAGCCAAGATCCGGCAGATGTCCGGTGGGCAGTTCAATATCCCTATCGTATTCCGGGGACCAACGGCCTCAGCCGGCCAGCTGGCCGCCACCCACTCCCAGGCCTTCGAGAGCTGGTTTGCCAATTGTCCCGGGCTCAAGGTGGTGGTGCCCTCAAACCCTAAGGATGCCAAGGGATTGCTGAAATCGGCCATCCGCGACGACGACCCGGTGATCTTTATGGAGTCCGAGCAGATGTACGGCGACAAGGGCGAGGTGCCGGAAGGGGAATACACCATTCCGCTCGGCGTGGCGGAAGTAACCCGCGAAGGCTCGGACGTGACCATCGTCTCCTTCGGAAAGATCATCAAAGAGGCCTATGCGGCGGCCGAGCAACTGGAATCGGAGGGAATTTCGGCCGAGATCATCGACCTGCGCACCGTGCGTCCCCTGGACCATGAGACCATCCTGAATTCCGTCCGCAAGACCAACCGTCTGGTGGTGTTGGAAGAGGCCTGGCCGTTCGGGAACGTGGCAACGGAGATCACCTATCAGGTACAGCAGAACGCCTTCGATTATCTGGATGCCCCGGTAGTCAAAATCAACACCGCCGATACGCCGGCTCCCTATTCCCCGGTCTTGCTGGAGGAGTGGCTGCCGAACCGCGACGACGTGGTTAGGGCTGTTAAGAAAGTGTTATATAAGTAATCCGGGCGTCGGGCGGTTCGTATCTTAGCGACCAAGAGCCAACAGGCAACGTATTTCAGGCGAGCTATCCGAGCAACTTCTACTCCCCAACCTTCAGAGCCAACCCCCAACCCCGCCCCGGTGCGGCAGGCAACTGGTTGGATAACCAATTCCTTCATGCGATACGCATTACTGGTACTGGCGTTTTGGACTATGGCCCTGCAGGCCGTAGGTCAGACCAAGGCCGGCGGCATTGTCCTGGACAGTGAGCAGCAGCCGGTAGCCTTTGCCAATGTGCTTTTCAAGAATTCCTCGGAAGGCACCATTACCAATGACGATGGCCGGTTCTACCTGGAATCCGAGCAGCAGTACGATACCCTGCTGGTATCCTATGTGGGCTATGCCACCGCCGAGATCGCCCTGCCGGGGCGCGTGAATATGGACATGCGCATCGAACTGGCGGAAGGCGAGCAACTGGACGAGATCGTGGTCTACGTGGGCAAGCAGTCCAAAAAGAATAACCCGGCGATCGATATCCTCAGGAAGATCTGGGCCAAGAAACGCCGCAATGGCCTGCGCCTGTTCAGGCAGTACCAGTACGACCAGTACGAAAAAGTGGAATTTGACCTGAACACCATAGACAGCGCCCTGATGCAAAGCCGCGTTTTCAGGGGGCTGGAATTCGTTTTCGAAGACCTGGATACCTCCCGTATTACGGGGAAGACCTACCTGCCCATTTTCATCAACGAGAAATTCTCGAAGGTCTACGGGGATAACCGCCTGGGAGCGGAGCGGACCGACGTACTGGGCAACAAGAATTCGGGATTCAGCAACAACCAGGCAATCATCGCCTTTGTGCAGGACCTCTATTCCGATTACAACATCTACAACAACTACCTGAAATTCTTTGACAAGAGCTTTACCAGCCCGCTATCCACCACCGGGGTGGACACTTATAACTACGTGCTGGCCGACAGTGCCTTTATTGACAAGAAGTGGTGTTATAATATCATCTACTATCCCCGCCGTAAGAACGAGCTGACCTTTAAGGGGGATTTCTGGGTGAACGATTCCACTTTCGCGGTAAAGAAGATCAACCTGGCGGTGACCCGCAGCGCCAATATCAACTGGGTAAAGGAAATTTATATCGAACAGGATTTTGAGGTGCTGTCCGATTCGGTTTTCCTGCTGAAACGGGATTATATGCTCAGCGATTTTTCGCTCAATAAAAAAGAGGAATCGCGGGGGGTCTACGGAAAACGGACGACGGTCTATGACAATTATGCTTTTGACCAGGCCAAACCCCCAGAGTTTTACCGCAATGAAACGGACCCGTTCGATCCCAGGGTATTCGAACGCGACAGCGCATTCTGGCAGCAGGGGCGCCTGGAGCCGCTCAATAAGGACGAACAGGGGATCTATACCCTGCTGGACACCCTCAGGACGGTCCCCAAATTCAAGACCTACTACAACCTGGTCAGCATCCTGGGCTCGGGCTATGTGGAGATCGATAAGTGGAATTTGGACCTGGGCTCCATCTACAGCGTTTTCGGGTATAATGACGCCGAGAAAATCCGTTTCAGGGGGGGCGCCCGGACCTATTTCGGTCAGAATGATCCCTGGCGGCTGGAAGGCTACCTGGCCTACGGTTTCGGGGATCAGAAGATGAAATACGGCATCTCCGGGAAATGGCTGCTGGACCGAAAGACCCGGCTGATCATCTCCGGGGGCAACCGCCGCGACATCGAGCAATTGGGGCTTAGCCTGACGGCCACCAACGACGTGTTGGGCCGCAGTGTGGCGTCCTCCTCCGTACTGACCGTGGGGAACAACGACCGGCTCACGAATATCAACCTGAGCACCCTGGCCCTGGAAATGGAGCCGCTCGAGAACCTCAGGCTGCGTTTCGGCGGCTCGTTCCGTACGCTGAGTTCGGCGCTGCCGGAGGCCTTTAACCTGGATTACCTGGACCCGGAGGCCCCGGGCGGGATCGCATCGGAGGTCCGGCAATTTGACCTGACCACCACGCTGATCTATACCCCTGGCAAGCGCACGATCGGCTACGGGGTGGAACGCCGGGAGATCAACGATACCTACAGCACGTTGCTGTTGCAATATACCCAGGGCCTGCAAGGTTTCCTGGAAAGCGACTTCAATTACCGCAAACTGCAGTTTTCCTATACGCAGCCCTGGCAGATCGGCGGCTTCGGGAGGCTCATGAGCACGCTGGAAGTCGGAAAGACCTTTGACGAGGTACCGCTGTCGATGCTGAGCCCGGTACCGGGCAACCAAACCTTGTTTTCCATTTACAACACCTTCCCGAACCTCGATTTCTACGAGTTCGTGACCGACACTTATGCCTCCCTGCACCTGGAGCACAACTTCAATGGCCGGATCTTTTCCCGTATCCCGGTGATCCGCAACTGGAACCTCAGGGAGATCGTGGGCGTCCGCGGGGTTTGGGGGGAGCTTTCGGATGCGAACCGTCTGCTGAACAGCCCGGCGAACATCCCGCTGCAGGCCCCCAGCGACCAGATCTACTGGGAGTATTCCTTTGGGGTGGGGAACATATTCAAGTTCTTTCGTATCGACTTCAATTTCCGGGGGAACTATCTGGACAACCCCGATGCCCGGCCCTTCAGCGTCACCGGGGCCTTCGGTTTCCATTTTTAAGGTGCCTCCGGCCGCTTCCCAATCCCTAATTTTCAGGCCCTTGAACGCTTTTTTTATTGTCGGGTATTTTACTACATTTGCAGCCGTCGAAATTCGATAGAAAAATAATAATCAATTAGACTTTTTATCTAAACCACAGCTTGTTAATTATGGAACAAATCGTGAAATTTTTACCGGCCTTTGGTGTCCTGGGCCTGCTCTTCGTACTGGTGAAGAACGTATGGGTCTCCAAGCAGGAGGAAGGGGATGCCAAGATGGCGCGGATCGCAAAGAACATTGCGGACGGAGCCATGTCCTTTCTTAAGGCCGAGTACAAGATCCTCTCGATCTTTGTTGTGGCCGTGGCCATCCTGCTCTACTTTAAAGGGCAGAACGAGGCCGGCTCCAACGGTATGGTCGCCGTTTCCTTCATAGTCGGAGCGGTATGTTCCGCCCTGGCGGGTTTTATCGGGATGAGAGTGGCCACCAAAGCCAACGTGCGCACCACTAACGCGGCCCGTACCTCCCTCGGTAAAGCCCTGGAAGTTGCCTTTGCCGGCGGTTCCGTAATGGGGATGGGCGTAGTAGGTCTCGGTGTTCTGGGCCTCAGCGGTTTGTTTATGGTATATAGCGGACAGGGATGGGCCCTCGGAGAGGTGCTCAACGTGCTCTCCGGATTCTCCCTGGGGGCATCTTCGATCGCCCTGTTTGCCCGTGTTGGCGGCGGTATTTATACCAAAGCTGCCGACGTAGGCGCAGACCTGGTAGGGAAAGTGGAAGCGGGCATCCCGGAGGACCACCCGCTGAACCCCGCTACCATTGCCGATAACGTTGGGGACAACGTAGGTGACGTGGCCGGGATGGGTGCCGACCTGTTCGAGTCCTATGTGGGCTCCATCATCGGGACCATGGTGCTGGGGGCTTCTTTTGCCGCCCTGCCGGAATTCCAATCCTCTTTTGACGGCCTCGGCGCCGTTTACCTGCCATTGGTTTTGGCCGGCGTGGGCATCCTGATGTCCATCATCGGTACGTTCTTCGTGCGGGTTAAAGACGGGGGTTCCCCGCACAAAGCCTTGAATATCGGCGAATTCGGATCGGCCTTCCTGATGCTGGTCGCCTCCTATTTCCTGATCGACGCCATGCTGCCGGAAACCTGGATGGAAGGCGGAAAGGAATTCTCTTCGCTGGGCGTATTCCTGGCCACCATCGCCGGGCTTATCGCCGGTCTGCTGGTAGGAAAGGTCACCGAATACTACACGGGGACCGGGACTAAACCGGTTACCGCCATTGTGCGCCAGTCCGAGACCGGTTCCGCAACCAACATTATCGCCGGTTTGGGTGTGGGCATGATGTCCACCGCCATCCCGATCCTTTTGATCGCCGCGGCCATCCTGATCTCCCATCACTTTGCGGGATTGTACGGAATTGCGATCGCAGCCGTGGGGATGCTTGCCAATACCGGGATCCAGCTGGCCGTGGACGCCTATGGCCCTATTTCGGATAACGCCGGGGGGATCGCCGAGATGTCCGAATTGCCCGGAGAGGTTCGCGAGCGGACCGATAAGCTGGATGCGGTAGGGAACACCACCGCTGCCATCGGAAAAGGTTTTGCGATCGCCTCCGCCGCACTGACGGCCCTGGCGCTCTTCGCCGCCTTTATGAAGACGGCCAATGTAACGGCCATCGACGTATCGCGGCCCGATATCATGGCCGGCCTGCTGGTCGGGGGCATGCTGCCCTTCGTATTCTCGGCCCTCGCCATGAATGCCGTGGGGCGCGCCGCCATGGCTATGATCGAAGAAGTGCGCCGCCAGTTCCGCGACATTCCCGAATTGAAGGCTGCCCTTGGGGTTATGCGCAAATACGACTCGGACATGAGCAAGGCCAGCGAAGCCGACCGCAAGATCTTTGACGCAGCGGACGGGAAGGCCGAATACGACAAATGCGTGGAGATTTCCACTAAGGCTTCCATCAGGGAAATGGTGCTGCCCGGCCTGCTGGCCATTGCGGTACCTGTGGCCATCGGGTTTATCGGCGGCGCCGAAATGCTCGGCGGGTTGCTGGCCGGTGTGACTACGGCCGGTGTTTTGATGGCCATTTTCCAATCCAACGCAGGAGGTGCCTGGGATAACGCCAAAAAGATGATCGAAGAGCAGGGCCGCAAGGGAACCGATGCGCACAAAGCGGCGGTTGTCGGGGATACCGTAGGGGATCCCTTTAAGGATACTTCCGGCCCTTCCCTGAACATCCTGCTGAAACTCATCTCCGTGGTAGCGCTGGTTATTGCGCCCAGCATTGCGCTGTCCGCCGATACGGCCATGGCATATGCCGAAGCCCGCACGCCTCAGCAGCTTGAGAAACGAATTGAGGTGAAGATGGAACAGGACGGGGACGATGCCGTAACCGCCTATGTGACCACCACCATCAACCGCAATGGCGAGCTGGAGGAAAGCACCGAGGTGATCTCCGGGACGGAAGCCGAAGTAAAGGAGCAACTGGATGAACTCAAGGCTGCCGGGTCAGCTTCTGAGAATAAACAGTAATCCACAGCTGCCCCGGGCCAACCGGGTTGGCTTGGCAAGATACAGACCCCCGGTAGTGCCGGGGGTTTTGTTTTTACCGAAAAAAGGAGGACGGAGTTGCAGGGCGATGCCCACTGTGGTATCTTCCATCCTCTTAAATCGCTGTGTTCATTCGTATGGGATGGTTTGGCAGAAAAGACCCGTTACAGATTGTCGCGTTCCAAAGCTACGGTACGGACTCCCGGCTCTATGTTCGCGGGCGCGCCCTGGAGGACGAAGCGATTGACCTGGCCCGGAAAGGCACCGTGCAGCTGCTGCTCAACAGCTGGAAGCGTTTTGAAACGGACGAGATCCGGAACACGCCCCTTGAATTGAACCTGCCGGACGGCCGCAGCTTTGAGGTTACCACGGATGCGGAAGGCTACTACCTGCTGGATGAGCCGGTGGAGTCCCTGAGCGGATTGATCAACGAGGAAGGCTGGCTGCCCTATGAAGTCTCTTTCCAGACCGAGGCGCTTAGCCGCCCGGTCCTGGGCGAAAACCGATTTCCAGGCGCGCTGCTGATCCCGGGTGCGGAAGCCGGCTTCGGCATTGTAACCGACATCGACGATACGATCCTCCATACGGGGGTCACCTCCTACCTGAAATGGCAGGTCATCGCCAACACGCTGTTCAAGCGGGCGGAGAGCCGCATCCCGTTGCACGGGGCCCCGGAATTGTACCACAAACTACACCGCGGCCGCGGTGGCAAGCAGGCCAACCCCGTCTTTTATGTGAGCCACAGCCCCTGGAACCTGTACCGGTATCTGGAATTATTCCTTTCCAACAACCGCTTTCCCAAGGGCCCCATCCTGCTCAGGAGCATGGCCAGCTTTCTGGCCCGGCGCAAAGCCGGTGCCGTTCCGCACAAGTTTCATGACATCGACAATATCCTGAAGACCTACCCCGAACTGCCTTTTGTCCTGATCGGGGATTCCGGGGAAAAGGACGCCGATATCTACCTGCAGCTGGCCCGGCGCCATCCCGGGCGGATCCTGGCCATTTACCTCCGGTCCGTACGGCATTTCAAACGCATGCGCCGTGTTAAAAACCTGATTTCAGAGGTGGCGGACCTGCCGGTGGTACTGGTGGATGAATCCGAGGAGGTAGCCCGGCACGCGGCGGGCCTTGGCTTGCTATAGCCGATCAGAAGAGGCCGTGGATCTCGGCGTCGATCTTGTTGATCACCTGCCCGAGGTCTTCCGGGTCGTCCACAAAATTGAGCTGGTCCACGTCAATGACAAGCAGGTTCCCTTTTTCATAACTGTGCACCCAGGCCTCATAGCGTTCGTTGAGCCGGCTCAGGTAATCGATGGAAATCGTATTCTCGTACTCGCGGCCGCGCTTGTGGATCTGATTCACCAGGTTGGGGATGGAACTGCGCAGGTAAATCAACAGGTCGGGCGGCATCACCAGGCTCTCCATCAGTTCAAAAAGGCTGGTGTAATTCTGAAAATCCCGGTTGGTCATCAGCCCCATGGCGTGCAGGTTGGGCGCAAAAATGTGGGCGTCCTCGTAAATGGTGCGGTCCTGGATCACATTTTTGCCACTTTCCCGGATGCGCAAGATCTGCCGGTAGCGGCTATTGAGGAAGTAAATCTGAAGATTGAAACTCCAGCGCTCCATCTGCGTGTAAAAATCGTCCAGGTACGGGTTGTCCACCACATCCTCAAAATGGGCGTCCCACTTGTAGTGCTTGGACAGAAGTTTGGTGAGCGTAGTCTTACCAGCGCCGATATTCCCGGCAACCGCAATGTGCATGCTGATGTATTTTTGGGGTTGGTCCCTCCCGAAGGGGGGCAGACAATATACGAAGTTAAACCGGACCCTGAAAGCCGGGAACGGCAAAACGAAACGCTTAAATAAGAAGTATTTCAGGCATTTTGTTTCGGCCTATTTGCATACCTTTGTACCCATTATTTACCGGAGGAAAGATTTGACTGATTGCAACCTCTGCCGCCTTATTGAAGGCAACGCTCAAAAATGCTAAAGCAGTTTGCCCCGCCCTGCGCGATAAGGCAATTCTCCTGTTCGGCATTCCGCGCTTTCAGCCCGTTTTCCTCCAAAAGGATGCCAATTATGCCTTATTTATTTACATCGGAATCGGTGAGCGAAGGCCACCCGGACAAGATTGCGGATCAAATCAGCGATGCGTTGCTGGACAATTTCCTGGCTTTTGACCCGGAGAGCAAAGTAGCCTGCGAGACGCTGGTAACTACCGGCCAGGTAGTGCTGGCCGGGGAGGTCAAGTCCCATACCTATGTGGACTTGCAGCAGATTACCCGCGAAGTGATCAATACCATTGGCTATACCAAGGGGGCCTACCAGTTCAGCGGGGACTCCTGCGGGGTCATTTCACTTATCCATGAGCAATCTCAGGATATAAACCAGGGGGTGGACCGGGGCAACAAGGAGGAACAGGGAGCCGGGGACCAGGGCATGATGTTCGGGTACGCCTGCCGGGAAACGGACAATTATATGCCGCTGGCCCTGGAGATCGCCAACCGGCTGCTGAAGGAACTGGCGGTCCTGCGACGGGAGGCCAGCCAGATCCCGTATCTCCGGCCCGATGCCAAGGCCCAGGTAACCATTGCCTATACGGACGACCACCAGCCTCAGCGGATCGACACCATCGTTATTTCCACACAGCACGATCCCTTTGACTCCGACGACCAGCGAATGCTGCAAAAGATCAAGGACGATTTGTTGCAGATCCTGATCCCCAGGGTGGTGGCCGGCTTGCCCGAGCGACTTCGCCCCCTCTTTGACGGGGATGTCGTCTACCACATAAACCCCACCGGGAAGTTCGTGATCGGAGGACCGCACGGGGACACCGGCCTGACGGGTCGAAAAATCGTGGTGGACACCTATGGCGGAAAGGGCGCCCATGGGGGAGGGGCCTTCAGTGGGAAGGACCCGAGCAAGGTAGACCGCAGCGCGGCCTATGCGGCCCGCCATGCCGCCAAGAATTTGGTGGCCGCCGGTGTGGCAGACGAATTGCTGGTCCAGGTGAGTTACGCCATCGGGGTAGTGGAACCCACCTCCATCAATGTCAATACCTATGGGACGGCACGCGTGGACCTCACCGACGGGGAGATTGCCGAGCGTGTTGCCCGTCTGTTCGACATGCGGCCCTTTGCCATAGAGGAGCGGCTCAAGCTTCGCAATCCCATTTATCTGGAAACCGCAGCCTACGGGCATATGGGTAAAGAGCCCGTTACGGTTTCAAAGGTCTTTGAATCTCCATACAATGGAAGGGTGGAGATGGATGTTGAACTGTTTACCTGGGAAAAGCTGGATGAGGTCAACGCCGTAAAGGAGGCTTTCGGGCTGTGATTCCGTAAAAAAAATTAGGATTTTCGGATTCGTAGCCCCTATATTTGTGCTTTCAAGTTCAATCGCATATTGAAGAGTTATCAAGAAAGGTGGAGGGACTAGACCCTGTGAAGCCTTAGCAACCCTTTGCTCCCAAACGCAGAGAAGGTGCTACATTCTATCCCGGTAATCCGGGGCAGATAACGGAAACGGATATCACAGCCGCACTTTTCCTTTCTTAATAACTCATGAACCCTACCCACCGCACCAGGAGTGCCGGTGAGGCGTAACCGATGCTACTAAACAACTAAAAGCAATCGTCATGAGTGACACAAAATTTTCAACCAAGGCCCTGCATGCGGGCCACGACACTAAACTGCACGGCGGGACCCGCGCCGTACCGCTTTACCAGAGCACCTCCTATGTCTTTGATGATGCGGACCACGCAGCCCGGCTCTTTGCGCTGGAAGAATTCGGAAACATTTACACGCGGATCAACAACCCCACCAACGACATCCTGGAGCAACGCCTGGCGGCCCTGGAAGGCGGCATTGCCTCTGTGGTGACCGCCTCGGGCACAGCGGCCCTGAACACCGCCCTGCTCGTGTTGCTGAAGGCCGGCGACCACATTGTGGCCTCCAACAGCCTTTACGGGGGTACCTACAACCTGTTGAGCGTGACCCTGCCCAGGCTGGGGATCACCACCACCTTTGTGGACCCTTCGGAACCTGCTTCCTTCGGGAAGGCGGTACAGGAGAATACCCGGGCCTTTTTTGCCGAATCCGTGGGGAATCCCAAACTGGATGTGCTGGACCTTAAGGCCATCGCCTCCGAGGCACGTGCGGCCAAGGTGCCGTTTATCGTGGACAACACGGTGGCCACCCCTGCCCTGCTGCGTCCCATTGAGCACGGCGCCAACATCGTGATCCATTCGCTTACCAAATATGTGAACGGGAACGGGACCGCCCTGGGCGGCGCTGTGATCGATGCGGGTACCTTTGACTGGGCGAACGGTAAATTCCCGGAATTCACCGAACCCTCCGCGGGCTATCACGGTCTGGTATACCACGAAGCCCTGGGCGAGGCGGCCTTTATCGCCAAGGTGCGGATCGAAGGCCTTCGCGACCACGGGGCCTGCCTGAGTCCGTTTAACGCCTTCCAGATCCTGCAAGGGTTGGAGACCCTGAAGGTCCGGATGAAGCAGCACTCGGAAAATGCCCTGGCGCTGGCCAAGTGGTTGCAAGAACGCAAGGAAGTAACCTGGGTGAACTATCCCGGCCTGGAATCCAGCCCGTATTTTGCACAAGCTGAGGCTTATCTGCCGGAAGGGCAGAGCGGCCTGGTAACCTTTGGCGTAAAAGGTGGCTTTGAATCGGCCAAGAAAGTGGCTGATACCACCAAACTCTTCTCGTTGCTGGCGAATATCGGTGATACCAAGTCGCTGATCATCCACCCGGCGAGTACCACGCACCAGCAACTGGACGAAGAGGCGCAACAGGCCACCGGGGTTACCAAAGACCTGATCCGGCTCTCGGTGGGCCTGGAGGACCTCGACGACCTGAAAGCAGACCTGGAGCAGGCCTTTGCCACCATAGACGCTTCTGTTTTGTCCTGAAACCATTCTCAGACCCCTATGCTGCAACAGCTTGAAATCCCCGAATACACTACCTACAGTGGCGTGACCCAGCCCATTTCGCTGTCCTACCAGCTGTTTGGGCAGCCGCTGCATTCCGCCCCGATCGTGCTGGTGAACCATGCGCTTACCGGTAATTCCAACGCGGCCGGGGAGGATGGCTGGTGGGCCTCGCTGATTGGCCCCGGCAAGTGTATCGATACGGAGGTGTATACGGTATTGTGCTTCAATGTCCCGGGAAATGGCTACGACGGCTTCCTGATCGAGAATTATAAGGATTTTGTGGCCGGGGATATTGCGCGCATCTTTCTTTGGGGCCTGGATGCATTGGAGATCAAAAAGCTCTATGCCATCATCGGGGGATCCCTGGGGGGTGGCATTGCCTGGGAGATGGCGGCCTTGCGGCCCGAAGTCACTCGCCACCTCATTCCGGTGGCCTCGGACTGGAAATCCACGGACTGGCTGATCGCGAACTGCCAGATCCAGGAGCAGTTCCTCGTGAATTCCAAGCAACCCGTTCACGACGCCCGGATGCACGCCATGCTTTGCTACCGCACGCCGGAATCCTTTAAGCAGCGGTTCAAGCGCAGTACCAACGAGGAGATGCAACTCTTCAATGTGGAAAGCTGGCTGTTGCATCACGGGGAAAAACTGCAGGAGCGCTTCCAGTTGGCGGCCTACAAGCTCACCAACCAATTGCTCAAGACCATTGATATCACCCGAAGGGGCGATGAGGATTTCCGCAAGTTGCGGGAAAGCGATACCAATGTCCACATTATCGGGGTGGACTCGGACCTTTTCTTTACCGCTTCCGAGAACAAGGAAACCTACAAACAGCTGGCCCAGGCCAGCAGCAAGGTTACCTATGGGGAGATCCATTCGGTGCACGGCCACGACGCCTTCCTGATCGAATACGAGCAGATGGAGCGGCTTTTGCATCCGGTGTTCAGTCCTTCGGATCCGCAGGCTGCACTGAAAGTGCTCAAATTCGGGGGCAAATCCCTGGCCAACGGGGAAGGGCTGGGACGTGTCCTGGATATTATTGCCGAAAAGGCCGCGTCCGGCGAGCGCATCGTTGTGGTACTTTCCGCCAGGGAGAAAGCCACCGATCAGCTCGAGGAATTATTGCAGCTGGCCTCCGAAGGCAAGGACTACAAGGCAGTCTTTAACCAATTCGAGAAATACCAGCGCCACAGTTTTGCCAACGTGCGGCTCAACGACGAATTCGAGGCCCTGGCCCGGATGCTGGAAGGCGTCCGCCTGCTGGGCGACTTCAGCCCGAAGGTACGCGATGAGGTGCTCGCCCATGGGGAGCTCATCTCGGCGAGGCTGGTCAC
>JBNKHB010000051.1:0-12871 GCA_050290125.1 Robiginitalea sp. | reverse complement strand
AAATGATCCGTGCAAGGTCCGCGTTGGCCCGCCGATCCACCCCGATTATCTGTAACAGGTCCCGCTGCATAAACGCAGCCTTCAGGTACATCTGATTCCACTGTTGCTCGTTAAAATGAGTTGCCGGATACGGGTTGTTGAGGGCAATGGCGTCAAAAACGTCAGAAATATTGGTGCGCAGGGCTTCCACGGCGACTGCCAAAAAGGCTTCTGACCTGGGCAGTACGGGTAAATACCTTAAGAATACGATAAGCTCTCCCGTGTCGGCCACTTCTATGAGTTTGGACACCTTATCCGTAAATAATTCCGGTTTGGCTTCCAGGGCCGATGCCAATAGATAGATGCGCGCCAATTCCCCTTGCCGAATCTTATGTTCTGCGAGATATGCCGTCGCACCCTCGGAAGAGGCCGGGAATGTAACCTCCCCGCCCTGCAATTTTCTTCCGATCAGGCTGTAGGCCAGAAAAAGCTCCCTGCCCGACGTGCTCTCGAGTACGCTCGCGAGCTTTTCTTCAAGCCAGGTTCGCTCTTCAGGTTCTAATTGTTGTAATAGAGGTTCGCCGAGGGTCTGTAAATCGGAGTTCCAATTCATGTAGGTGCAGCTTTGCCGCCTTGCGGCCAGGATCAAAATTAGGGATAAATATCCAGAATTGGGATTCTTATTACCTTCGCCTCAAACGACCGCCAATGCTTGGGTTAAAACTGCCTACGGATCCGCGCTGGGTAAACATCGTGGAGAAGAATATCGATGAGATCCTCACGGATCACGCCTTCTGCGAACAAAAAGCGGCCAGTACGGCCATTTCCCTGATCGTAAACTTTCCGGATTATCCGGAGCTGGTAACCGAGATGGTAGCCTTATCAAGGGAGGAGATGGGCCATTTTAAAATGGTGCACGACCGGATCCTGGCCCGTGGCAAGACCCTGGGGAAATACCGGAAGGATGAATACGTGGTTGAGCTGATGAAGTTTTTCCCAAAAAGCGGTGACCGGACCACCCGTCTTATCCACCGGCTGTTATACGCCGCCCTGATCGAAGCGCGCAGCTGCGAACGCTTCCGTTTGCTCTCGGAACAATTAAAGGACAAGGACCTGGCGGAATTCTACCGCAAACTTATGGTCAGCGAAGCGGGACACTATACCCTCTTCCTCACTTTTGCCCGCCAGTTTGGCGACCGGGAGGTTGTCGACGAGAAATGGGAGGCCCTGCTGGAATACGAGGCCGGAATTATGAGGGGACTGGGAAAAAAGGAGACGGTACACGGCTGATTCCCCCGTCTCACTCCTCCAGTTTCCGCTGGTAATAATCGTACATCTCGAATTGTGACCGGAAGGGCGGCTGATCGTTTTCGCGGTACTTGTTTTCTTGTTTGGCGTCAAAAATCCGCGCCTTTACGTTGTCGCGCCAGGAGATTTCAAACGTATCGATGAGTTCTTGTTTGATATCTTCCTGATAGATGGGGCAGCCCACCTCCACCCGGTTGTCCAGGTTCCGGGTCATCCAGTCCGCCGAGGAAATAAAGACCTTCGGATCGCCATCATTGGCAAAGATGAAAACCCTCGGATGTTCCAGGAATTTATCCACGATGCTGATGGCGCTTATATTTTCGCTCATGCCGGGAACACCTGGCACCAGACAGCAGATGCCCCGGATAATCAGTTGGATGCGCACCCCGGCATTACTCGCCTCATACAACAGGTCCACCATGTCGTAAGAGGTGAAGCTGTTCATCTTGATCTTTATATAGGCTTCCTTTCCGGCCCTGGCATTGTGTATTTCTTTTCTGATCAATTTTTTAAAGCGGCTTCGGGTATAATGCGGGGAAACAATAAGGTGCTTGTATTTCTTGATCTGATACGTGGTCTCAAAGAATTCAAAGACCTTAGTGAGCTCTTTCAGGATGGCCTCGTGGGCCGTGAAGAGCGTGTAATCCGTATAGATCCTGGCGGTGGACTCATTGAAGTTGCCGGTACTGATAAAACCGTATCGGCGGACTCCTCTGGCCTCCTCCCTTTCTATCACGCAAATCTTACTATGGACCTTAAGTCCCGGAACCCCGAAGATGAGCTTGACGCCTTCTGCCTGCAACTGTTCTGCGTATTCGATGTTGGCGCGCTCGTCAAAACGGGCCTGCAATTCGATCTGTACGGTTACCTGCTTGCCGTTCTTAACCGCATTGATGAGCGACGAAGCCACCTGAGAATGGTCCGCCAGGCGATAGACGGTGATCTTTATGCTGCGAACCTTGGGATCCAGAGCGGCTTCCCGGAGAAATTTAATGACATACGAAAAGGTGTGATAGGGGGCGTACTGCAGGTAATCCCGTTCCGCGATCCGCTCGAACAGGCTGCTCTCCAGGCTTAGCCCCTTTACCGGCAACGGTTTGATCTTTTCGTACATCAGGTCCGCCCGCCCCAGGCTGGGGAACCCCATATAATCCCTGCGGTTGTGATAGCGACCGCCGGGGATTACGCTATCGGTATCCTGGATCTTCATCTTGTCCTTCAGGAACTTGAGCGTATCCTTTTCGATCGCCCGATCGTACACAAACCGTACCGGATCGCTGATCCTGCGGTTGTCCACGCTGGTGGAGATCTTTTCGATAAAACTCTTACTCAGGTCGTTATCGATATCCAATTCGGCATCGCGGGTAATCTTGATCATGTGGGCGCTGATGCTTTCGTACGAAAACATGTTGAAGATGCTCCGCAGCGAATATCGGATCAGGTCGTCCAGCAGGATGATATAATTCTTATCCCCTTCCCTGGGCAGTTCTATAAAACGGTCCATGTCCTTGGGGATCTCGATCAACGCGTATCGGTTCTGCCCGATCGGACTGCCGCCGCGCTCCGTATCGATCAGCACCATTTTGACGGCCAGATAGGCCGCCGTATCCTTAAGGGTTGGGAATTGGGTATGTTCGTCCAGGATGATGGTCATCAGCACCGGGCTCACATTCTGGATAAAATAGGCCTTCAGGAAAGCCTCCTGTTGTTCCTGGATCTCGGTCTCGTCAATAATGAAAATATTTTCGCGCTTTAATTCCTCCTCGATGCAGTGAAGGATCTCCACGCTCTTCTCCTGTTGACGGATCACAATACTGGTGATCTCATCCAGCAGATCCTTGGCGCGCTCGCCCCCCAGTACGCTCTTTCCGGATTTGCCGGCCTGTACGATCCGCTTGACGGTAGCGTAACGCACTTTAAAGAATTCGTCCAGGTTATTGGAGAAAATACCCAGGAACCGCAGCCGCTCGATCAACGGTACGCGTTTATCCTCACCTTCCTGTAAAACCCGTTCGTTAAAGAGCAGCCAACTGATCTCGCGGTTGATGTATTGGTTTTTATCCATTGATTATTTGAGGTGTTTTGGGAAGACCGTACGCAGGGTTTCACCCCCGTTCACCTGGGACCAACGGTCCGTATTGAACCGTAGGTGGACAAAGCCGGTTGTTGGTACGTTATCGACGTATTGATTGCCCCAGGAATTTGCGATATGAGTGAAGGTGGGATTGTGGCCAAAGATCAGCACGCGGTTATAACGGTCGTCCAGGCCCTGTACAAATGCCATGGCGGCGCTTCCCGAAAAATCGTATAATTCCGGCGTGACCTGCAGGCGGTCCATGGGGATTCCAAGGCCGCGCATCACAATGATGCAGGAGTGCAGGGCCCTGTTCGCATGGCTGGAATAGACCCGGTCCGGCATCGGCAGGGACCCCGAGAGCGCCCGGGCCACCAGGTGGCCATCGCGCACCCCGCGTTCTTTCAGGGGCCTGTCCTTGTCGTCCACCTCATAATCCCATGAGGATTTCCCGTGCCTAACCATCAGGAGTTCTTTCATTTTGTTCTCGTTTGGGCAAGTCGCATTCAGGGCGCCAGCCGTTCCAATTTCCAGTTCCAGTCTTCCTGCAGCGTATAAAGCAAGCGGTCGTGTAGCCGGTTGGGCCTCCCCTGCCAGAATTCCAGGGATTCGGGCCGCACCAGGTAGCCCCCCCAATAGTCCGGCCTGGGGACTTCCCTGCCGCGGTATTCCTCTTCTGCCGCCTTCAGGGCGTCTTCCAGGAAATCGCGGGAAGGGATCACCCGGCTCTGATCCGAGACGATCGCCCCCAGTTTGCTGCCTTCCGGCCTGGATTCAAAATAGCCGTCCGACAAATTTTCCGGCAGTTTCTCCGCCCGGCCCTTGATGATTACCTGCCGTTCCAGCACCTGCCAGTAAAACGAAAGGCAAACGCGGGGATCCGCTGCAATCGCCTCCCCTTTCTCACTCAGATAGTTGGTAAAGAAGATAAAACCCTCATGCGTATATCCCTTCAATAATACCATACGGCTTTTGGGATAACCGTCCAGCCCAAGGGTGGAGATACTCATCGCATTCGGCTCATCGGCACTGCCGCCGGCTTCAACTTCATGAAACCATTGACCGAAAAGTTGAATAGGATTATCCGGTACTTCAGACTCCTTCAACTCCTTCTTATCATAGATCTTCCTGTAGTCCCCGAGGTCTTTTTGCATGGATACGAACTGGACGTACAATATAGGCAAACTTGCAATAAATAGGGCCTTCGGCGGAGAAATAACGAAGCCTTTACACTGGAACCGGCACCGCGCTTACCACTCGAATTCGGCGCCGTCTCGGGCCAGTTCCACATGTGGGAAAACGGCGGATGCTTCCTCTCGAAATCCTTCCAGATCGCCGTATCGCGTGGAGTAATGGCCGAGGATCAATTGTCCCACCCCGGCATCTTTCGCGATGCGGGCGGCTTCCCGCGCCGTGGAATGTCCTGTTTTGGGGGCCAGGTTGGCCTCATTTTCCAAAAAGGTCGCCTCGTGGTATAGGGTGTCCACCCCGCGGACCCATGCGGCCAGTTCCGGCTTAAAGGCCGTATCGCTGCAGTAAGCATAGCTCTTTGCGGGCGGTGGCGCCTTGGTAAGTTCACGATTTGGAATCCGCCTGCCGTCTGCGGCAATCCCGTCGGCGCCCTGTTTGATCTTCCTGAAGTATGCCTTGTCGATGCCGTAAGACCGGGCCACCTCTACCTTCAATTTGCGATCCCCGGGTTGCTGTCGGAACAGAAAGCCGTTCGTATAGACGCGGTGGTTCAGGGGCAACGTACTTACGGCCAGGCGCGAATCTTCAAAGACAATTTGCGGCTCATGACTGGTCAGTTCGTGGAAATGCAACGGATACTGTGTCCAGGAATCCCCCAGCTGGAGCATCAGGCTAATGGCCTGCCGGATGCCTTCGGGGCCATAGATGTGCAGCGGCCGTTCCCTGCCCAATAAGCGGAAGGTGGAAATCAATCCGGGCAATCCGAAAAAATGATCGCCGTGCAGGTGCGAAATAAAGATGTGTTCAATACGGGAGAACTTGACCCGATACCGCCGGAGCTCCATCTGCGTGCCTTCCCCGCAATCGATCAACAGCAGGTGGCCTCCGGCTTCCAGCACCTGCGCACTCGGATGGGTGAGGGTTCTCGGGGTGGCGGCATAGCAACCGATAATGTGCAATTTCATAGCGCTCCCGGGCCCGGTTCAGAGGTCCAGTTCCCTCTCGATTTCCTCCATCTCGATAAAATCCCTGGCCTCCTGTATACTGGGGACCAGGCAAAGTTCGTCCGGAACTTCATCGTAAGGGATGGCGGTTGAAACCATTACAAAGGATTTGCCCGCGCCCCTGTGCCGGTCGGAAAGCTCCAGGAATTCCAGCAGGTCGTTCCCGCTTAGTTTACCAAAGGAAAACAGATTCAGGATCAAATGGTCCTTTGCAACCCTGGGGTAGGCTCCCTCAAGGTTTTCCCTGAATTTTTTAAGGCTTACATTTTCCTGTAAAACCACTGTGGTAGCGCCCTCTTTGTCGAAAATCATGGCGTACTTATTTAATCTTGGAAGCTAGTAAATAAATCACAGCCATGCGAATGGCCACTCCGTTTTCCACCTGGTTCAAGATGATGGATTGTCCGGAATCGGCTACATCGCTGGTAATCTCCACCCCGCGGTTGATCGGGCCCGGGTGCATGATGATGATCTCCTTGTCGAGGCTTTCCAACAGCGCTTTGTCGATCCCGAACTGCCTGGTGTACTCACGGGTAGTTGGGAAGTAGCTCATATCCATACGCTCGTTCTGGATGCGGAGCATGTTGGCAACATCACACCATTCCAGCGCTTTTCTCAGATCCGGCTCCACTTTTACGCCCAGCGATTCCACATACTTGGGGATCAGGGTACGCGGGCCACAGACTTTCACCTCCGCCCCTTGCAGCTGCAGGGCGAAGATATTGGACAGGGCCACCCTGGAGTGCAGGATGTCACCCACTATGACGACTTTTTTACCCCCCACTGCCCCGAGTCGTTCCCGGATGGAATAGGAATCCAGCAGGGCCTGGGTAGGGTGTTCATGGGCCCCGTCGCCCGCATTGACGATGGCGGCCTTTACGTGTTTGGACAGGAAGATCCCGGCACCGGGATTCGGATGCCGCATGACGACCATGTCCACCTTCATGGACAGGATATTGTTCACCGTATCGATAAGGGTCTCTCCTTTCCGCACCGAGGACTGCGCCGCCGAAAAATTGATGACATCCGCGGAAAGCCGCTTTTCTGCCAGTTCGAAGGAAAGTTTCGTGCGGGTGCTGTTTTCGAAAAATATATTCGCAATGGTGATGTCGCGCAGTGAAGGCACTTTCTTGATGGCCCGCCCCAACACTTCCTTAAAATGGTCCGCCGTCTCAAAGATCAGGTCCAGATCGTCCCGGTTCAGGTATTTGATCCCCAGTAAGTGGCGTACGCTTAATTCGCTCATAGCTTAGGTACTAATCAGGTATACCGCATCCTCGCCTTCGTTCTCTTTCCAGCAGACCTTCACTTTCTCTCCGCCGATGGCATCTACCTGACGTCCCCGATAGTCCGGTTGGATGGGCAGATGCCGGCTGAATCGCCGGTCGATAAGGGTCAGCAGTTCGATCTCCCCGGGCCGGCCAAAGGATTGAATGGCCGTGAGGGCGGCGCGGATGCTGCGGCCCGTATACAACACATCGTCGATAAGCACTACCCGCTTGCCCTCCACCAGGAAATCAATCTCGGTGGTACTGGCCTCCAGGGTCTTGTCGCCGCGGCGGAAATCATCCCGGTAAAATGTGATATCCAGCAGGCCGAAGGGTATATCGGCCACTTTGTATTCGTTTTGAAGGAGCTGTAGCAGGCGCCGGGCCAGAAAAGTGCCCCGCGGCTGGAGTCCGATAAGGACGCTGTCTGAAAAATCCAGATGCCGTTCTAAAAGCTGACAGGCCAGTCGGTGCAGGATGATCTGGATCTCCTTGGAAGAAAGCAGCACTTTTTGACTCATACAGGCTCGGCCCTAAGATGTTGGTAAACAAAAATAGGGATTTCTCCCCAATTCCGACCGGCTCCCGACCTCTGGCCATGGAACATAAAAAACCCCGGGCGCCATGCCCGGGGTTGAGAGTTGCCGGAAGATCCAGTCACCTTACTTCTTCTTGTTTCCGGCTTCCATTTTATCCTTCAGCGCCTGCAGTTGGGCATTGGCATCCCCAAGGGTGGGTTTGTTTTCCTCCGCCGCCACTGCCGCCTTGCGTTTGGCCTGGCGAACGTTGCGCTGTTCCTCTTCTCTGTACACGGCCGTGTGGCTGGCAACCACCCGCTTGTAATCCTTGTTGAACTCAATGATCTTGAATTCAGCTTCTTCGCCGCGGGTCAGCTTCTTGCCATCCTCTTTCTCCATGTGGCGTTGCGGTACAAAGGCGGTGATATCGTCGTTGAACTCGATGATCGCTCCTTTGTCCACAATTTCGGTAATGGCCGCTTTGTGAACGGTTCCCTCACCATACTGGTCTTCGTACTTGTCCCAGGGGTTCTCCTGAGTTTGCTTATGACCGAGGCTCAGTTTGCGTCCCTCTACATCCAGCTCCAGTACCTCCACTTCGATCTCGTCCCCTACCGTACAGAATTCGGACGGGTGTTTGATCTTTTTGGTCCATGAAAGGTCCGAGATATAGATAAGTCCGTCGATGCCTTCCTCCAGTTCTACAAAGACACCGAAGTTGGTAAAGTTGCGGATGATACCTTTATGACGGGATCCCACAGGGTACTTGGTAGTAATATCCGTCCACGGGTCCGGTGTGAGCTGCTTGAGGCCCAGAGACATTTTCCGGTCCTCCCTGTCCAGGGTAAGCACCACCGCTTCCAGCTCGTCGCCTACTTTTACGAAATCCTGCGCGCTGCGCAAGTGGGTAGACCAGGACATTTCGGAAACGTGGATCAATCCTTCCACGCCTTCGGCTACTTCCAGGAAGGCGCCGTAATCAGCGATCACCACTACCCGGCCTTTCACCTTGTCGCCCACCTTGATCTCATCGCCCAGGGCGTCCCATGGATGCTTCTCAAGCTGCTTGAGACCCAATTGGATACGGGATTTGTTGTCGTCGAAGTCCAGGATCACCACATTCAGTTTCTGGTCCAGGTCCACCACCTCGCTCGGGTGGTTGATCCGGCTCCAGGAAAGGTCGGTGATGTGGACAAGGCCGTCCACGCCGCCCAGGTCGATAAAGACACCGTAGGAAGTGATGTTCTTCACGACGCCTTCCAGTACCTGGCCTTTTTCCAGCTGGCTGATGATCTCTTTCTTTTGCTCTTCGATATCCGCCTCGATCAGCGCTTTGTGGGATACCACCACGTTCTTGAATTCCTGGTTGATCTTCACCACCTTGAATTCCATGGTCTTGCCTACATAAGCGTCGTAGTCCCGGATGGGTTTTACGTCGATCTGGGATCCGGGAAGGAAGGCTTCGATCCCGAATACGTCCACGATCATACCGCCCTTGGTGCGGCATTTTACGAAGCCGGTTACTACCTCTTCCTTGTCATAGGCCTCGTTTACACGTTCCCAGGCTTTGATGGTACGCGCCTTGCGGTGCGAAAGGACCAGTTGTCCGTTCTTGTCCTCGCGGATGTCGATGAGAACTTCCACCTTGTCCCCAACCTTCAGGTCCGGGTTGTAGCGGAATTCGTTGAGGGAAATGACCCCCTCGGATTTTGCATTGATATCGATGATCGCCTCCCGGTCGGTCAGGTGGGTAATGGTACCCTCCACAACTTCCTCGTCGGCGGTATCTACGAAATTCTCGGTTACAAGTTCCTCAAACTCCTTGAGCTTCGTGTCTTCTACGCGCTCAATGCCGTCTTCGTACTTGTCCCAGTCGAAGTTGGCCAGGAATTCCTGAGGATCTTGTTGTTTGGCAGGGGCATCCGCGGTAGCGGCCTCCGCTGCTTTTGCCACTTCGGGCTTAATTATTTCTTCAGCCATTTGCTGATTCGATTTGTATCCCGGGGTTTGTCGGGAGTTCGCAGGCTCCCCGAGAGCAGTTTATCATATGGTTTTCAATCCCTTTTTCTCCTGATTACCTGTTAAAAAGGTGCGCAAAAATACAACGAATTGCGCGTATTACCAAAGATTGGATCCAATAATGCCTTCATAGCGAAAATTAAGCCCGGCCGGCCCGGAAAACCGAACGAATTCGTATCTTGAGATCGTTCATTATTAACCATTAAATTCTATAAAAAATGAGCGTTAAAGCAAAATACCAGCCCGTACTGAACCTGGGCGAACAATTGGGTGTAAAGGACGGGGATGTCCGGGAAGAAGGAGGCATCCTGAAAATAAAGGGCATGACCCGCACCCAATATGAAAAAAACCTCCTCTGGGACAAGATTAAGGAGATCGGGGGCGAACATCCATCGGACATCAAGGCCAATATTACGGTAGAGGACGATTCGGTATTCCACCGCCACGTGGTAAAAAGCGGTGAATCGCTCAGCAAGATCGCCAAACACTATTACGGCGATCCCATGAAATACAAGCAGATTTTTGAGGCCAACCGCAACATCCTGAACAATCCGGACCTTATCCATCCGGACCAGGTACTGGTGATCCCGAATCTCTGACCTTAAACAAGTTATTGAAAGTAGGCGCTTCCCGAGAGGAGGCGCCTATTTTTTTGAGATGACCTGAAGGGCCCTGGAATGGATGCGTTCAAACTGCTCTTCCAGCCCCATGTCGCTGTTGTCGAATTCTATGGCGTCTTCGGCTTTCCGCAACGGAGCGATCTCCCGGTGCGAATCTATGTAGTCGCGTTCCCGGACATTCTCCAGGACCTCGGCATAGCTCACCTCGTCGCCCCGCTCCAGCAATTCCTTGTAGCGGCGGGCCGCGCGGATCTCGGGGCTGGCGGTCATAAAGATCTTCAGGTCCGCATCCGGGAGTACTACCGTGCCGATATCCCGTCCATCCATTACCACCCCCCCGTTCCTGCTCATCTGCCGCTGCAGCTTTACCAGTTTCTCACGCACCGGCCCGAGGGCAGCGATCTTACTTACACGCCGGCTCACCTCCAGGGTGCGGATGGCCTTTTCCTCGTTCTCCCCATTCAATAGGATTTCCGAACGGCCGGAGTCCGGGTTGATTTCAAACCTAAGCTCCAGATCGGGCAGGCGGGATTCCAGGGCGGCAGCATCCGGCGCCCCGTTCACCAGGCCTTCGCGCAGCGCGTACAGGGTGATGGCGCGGTACATGGCCCCGGAATCGATATACACATAACCCAGGGCACCGGCCAACTGTCTGGCCAAGGTGCTTTTTCCGGTGGAGGAATAACCGTCAATGGCTATGGTGATCTTAGGCATGCCCTAAAATTACGGATAAAAAGTCCGGTCCGGCCGGGTTATAGTTTCTTGGCATTTTTAACCTTCCGGTCGGTAATTGCAATGCGGATCACATCTTCCATGTCCGTTACGTAATGGAAGGTAAGGCCCTTGAGGTATTCCGGTTTGATCTCCGCAATGTCCCGGCGGTTCTCCTCGCATAAAATGACCTCGCGGATGCGCGCCCGCTTGGCTGCCAGGATCTTCTCCTTAATCCCGCCTACCGGCAATACCTTACCCCTCAGGGTGATCTCCCCGGTCATGGCAATGCTTTTTTTCACCTTCCGCTGGCTAAAGAGGCTCACCAGGGAAGTGAGCATGGCGATCCCCGCGCTGGGGCCATCCTTGGGGGTAGCCCCTTCCGGCACGTGGATGTGCACGTTGTAGCGGCTGAACACATTGGGATCAATGCCGAATCGCTCTGCGTTGGACTTGATAAATTCCAGGGCAATGGTGGCCGATTCCTTCATCACCGTCCCCAGGTTTCCCGTAATGTTCAAGGTCCCCTTACCAGGCGAAAGGATGGATTCTATAAAGAGGATATCGCCGCCAACACTGGTCCAGGCCAGGCCCGTAACCACGCCGGCCACCTCATTGTTTTCGTATTTGTCCCGTTCCAGCCGCGCCGGCCCCAGCACCTGTTCGATCACCTCGTTGGTGACCTTTAATTCGTAGGGTTCTTCCATGGCGATGTTCTTGGCTGCATAGCGGACCATTTTGGCGATCTGTTTCTCCAACCCGCGAACCCCGGATTCCCGGGTATAGCCCTCCACAATTTTCTCAAGCTGCCGCTTGCCGATCTTAAGGTCCTTCGCTTTCAGGCCGTGCTCCGCCAATTGCTTGGGCAGCAAGTGGCGTTTGGCGATCTCTACCTTCTCCTCAATGGTATATCCCGTTACATGGATGATTTCCATCCGATCCCTGAGGGCCGGTTGGATCGTCGACAGGCTGTTCGCCGTGGCGATGAACATCACCTTGGACAGGTCATATCCAATCTCCAGGAAGTTGTCGTGGAAATCGCTGTTCTGTTCGGGGTCCAGCACCTCCAGCATGGCCGAGGATGGGTCCCCCTGGTAACTGCTGGACAATTTGTCGATCTCGTCCAGGATAAAGACCGGGTTGGAAGTGCCAGCCTTCCGCACATTCTGGATGATGCGGCCCGGCATAGCTCCGATATAGGTCTTCCGGTGGCCCCGGATCTCCGCTTCGTCCCTAAGCCCTCCGAGCGACATCCGCACATATTCCCTACCCAGGGCCTCAGCGACGGATTTCCCCAGGGAAGTCTTCCCCACTCCAGGAGGCCCGTACAGGCAGAGGATCGGGGATTTCATGTCGTTGCGCAGCTTGAGTACGGCCAGGTATTCGATGATCCGGCGCTTTACGTCCTCCAGTCCATAGTGGTCCCGGTCCAGGATCCGTTGGGCCCGTTTCAGGTCAAAGCGATCCTCGGAATAGTGTTCCCAGGGCAGGTCCAGCAGCAGGTCCAGATAGTTGCGCTGGATGGAGTACTCCGCTACCTGGGGATTCATCCGCTGCAGTTTGGCCAGCTCTTTCTCAAAATGCTCGCTTACTTTCTTACTCCATTGTTTCTCCTGTGCCCGCTGCTCCATCTCCTCCAATTCCTCGTCGTAGGAGAGGCCTCCGAGCTCTTCCTGGATGGTTTTCATCTGCTGGTGCAGGAAATACTCCCGCTGTTGCTGATCCATATCCACCCGCACCTTGGATTGCAATTCGTTGCGCAGTTCCAGCTTTTGGAGTTCCGTATTCAGATGCTTCAGCGTAGCCAGCGCCCGCTCCTTCAGGCTGCCGATCTCCAGCAGTTCCTGCTTCTCCCCCACTTCCAGATTCATGTTGGAACAGACAAAATTGATCAGGAAGGAATTGCTCTGGATGTTCTTGATGGCAAAGGAAGCCTCGCTGGGAATATTCGGGTTGTCCCGGATGATTTGCAGCGCAAGTTCCTTTACCGATTCGATGATGGTGTTGAACTCAACGTCTTCCGGGTCCGGCAATTTTTCGCGCGCTTCGCGTGGGGGTTCCTTTAAAAAGTGTATGCTCTATGAAGTGAAACATGCCACTTTCTTCGGGCAGTTCATCCCGTGAGCCATAGGGAAGCCAGATTCCCAGCGAAACCGTCTCAACTGTTCCAACCTGCTCT
>JBNKHB010000050.1:0-13258 GCA_050290125.1 Robiginitalea sp. | reverse complement strand
GGTCCAGCAGGTTTACGGGGATCTCCTCTTCCATCAGCACCACCCAGGGTGAGCCTTCGGGATCCTCCATGCTTTCCTCGCCTTCCGTTTCCGCGGATTCCTCCTCCATTTCCGACGAATCCTCCTCCATTTCATCATCATCATCGGCCTTACGGGCCTCCACCTTAAATACCGTTACATTCGCTTCCGCAACCCATTCATAAGGGAAGGGTGCATCAGTCATCCGGACAACCAGTCGCCCCGTCCCGTCCAGGGATGGATTGTCATTGTTGTCGGTACATCCGGCAAAGAAAATGGAAACGGCCAGTAAAAAGACCGTAAAAACTTTTGCTTTCATGTTGTAGATTTAAGTTTTACTTGCATTTAGGGCAGTTGCCCTACAAGGCAACAACCGAAAGATTTATAAACCCTGCCTGGAAAACGATCTTTATTCGCATTTTTCGATGAAATGCACCAAAATGTAGGAATTAACGAATAGGATTGCGGATTTACGTAGGGTCTCAGGCCTTAAATTCGTACGCATTTGCAGCAATTCACTCTGGGAACCAGGGAATTTGCAACGGGCCCGAAATTCATCAGGAATTAAAACCACGAACATGCGTTTTACAATTTCAACAGATAAAAATCTCCTGGATATCAAAGCTATCCACGATTACCTGTGCAACCGGTCCTATTGGGCAAAAGGCAGGAGTTTGGACGAAGTAAAAACCACAATAGAACATTCCCTTTGCTTTGGCATGTACAATGACCAGGGTGCTCTTATGGGTTTTGCCCGCGTACTCACGGACCGGGTGGCCTTTGCCTACCTGATGGACGTTTTTATCCTGGAGGAATACCGGAAGGCGGGATTGGGGAAAGCACTCATACAAGCCATCCTGTCCTCTGAAGATATTAAGGAGGTCCGGCGCTTTATGCTCATGACCAAGGATGCCCATGGGCTCTATGAGCAATTCGGTTTCATCCCGACGGAGAGCGCCGACAGGTTGCTGGAAAGACTATCCGTGCCAATGGATTTTTAAGTACCTTCTCCCTGTAGATATCATACCGTTAAACCCCACCAGCATGACAACTCCGGGACGCCTGATCCTTCCGGGGATCCTGATTCTGTTTTCTTTGTCCTTCGCTCCTGCCCAGGAGGCCGGAAACGTCCCGGCCCCCGATTGGGTGCAGGGCCTCGAAAACCTTCAATGGGGCAGTATCGCCGTTCCCGAGAACCATGAAGACCCCCAGGGCAGGTCTATCGCAATATCTTATGTGGTTATTAAAGCGCGGGAACCCTCCGGTCGCTTTCCAATGGTTTTTTTCTCAGGCGGACCGGGCGGTAAATCCCTGGATCCCGGGTTTGTGGAATTCCTGAGCCAGTACCCCCCGACGGCAGACCGGGACGTGATCCTGTTCGACCAGCGAGGGATCGGGTATTCTTCCCCCCTGCCCGATATGTCCCTGCCTTCCTTCGACATTCTGGCCGCCAATGCCAATGCGGAGCAGGAACTCGAGCTAACGCGCCAAATGATTCAGGAATATGAAGAACAATGCGCAGAATTGGCTATCCCCCTCGAATATTACAACAGCTTTCAAAGCGCCAGGGATGTGGGCCTGTTGTTTGCACATCTGGGTTACGGGAAATACAATCTGATGGGTTCCTCCTATGGAACAAGGCTGGCCCGGGTGGTACAGGACTTATTCCCTGAATTGGTCCATAGTACGGTGCTCGATTCGCCGGCCCCGATCAGCACCGATTTCCTGATCGGCCGCCTGGAAAGTTTTTCACAGGCATTGGAAAACATTTTGGACGCTTGCAACAGCCAACCGGATTGCAGCGCTGCCTATCCGAACCTCAGGGAGGATTACCTGAGCGCCATTGAGCGGCTCAAGACCCATCCGCTTCCGGTTGATATCAACAACACCGATACCTTTTGGGTGAATGAACAGGACGCCTTATATCTGCTGCGCCGCCTGATGTACGATGCGGATTCCCGGGAGACCGCCCCGGCATTCATCCGGGCATTGCACGATCGGGATCCGGAAGCGATCCGGCCTGTGGTACGGGAGGAATACGAGCTGTCGGAAGGGCTCAACCTGACCCTGCTGCTTTGCGTTGAGCACTACGAAAATTTCAGGCCGGAATACACCCCTGCTGAAATCGATGCCACCTACCGGGCCTTCCCCCTGGTTCCGGTGGCAATGGGCTTTTTTGACGCTTTTTACAGGGCGGGCAAGAACTGGCCTTCGGGGATGCTCCCGGTAGCCGAACGGGCCTTCAAACCGTCAGAGACCCCTACCTTGTTATTTGTTAACCACTACGATCCGACAACGCCCCCGCAATATGCCTACCTGTTCAAGAATACGCTGAGCAATGCCCAGCTCTATGTCCTGGATGAAGGCGGCCACGGAGGGGGCAATGAGGAGTGCAAACACCGGTTGTCGATGGCTTTTATGGACGACCCGGCCGCACCGTTGGATACGACCTGTCTCAACCTCTACGGGGTGGAAGAGTAAAGGAAAGCCCCAAACGGAGCTGGATCCATAGAACTTTAAGGGTCGCGATACAGCTTACAGGGCCTGCAGCGTGCTGTCAATTGGCGACCCGTCCGGAATATATTCGGGCGCTATCCCCGAATGTATCGATATATCGGGATGTTCCTGCTGCCATTTGTCCAGGGCCTCTACCGTAAACCTGGTGTCATGTAAATAAATGTGACGGAGGTTTTTCATTGCGGCAAGGGTTTGCAGGCTGGAATCGCCCAACTTCGTTTCGTACACTTTAAGGACCTCCAGTTTGGAAAGGCTGGCCAGCGGGGTAATATCGCTGTCCGATATTGGGGTCCGGTCAATCTCCAGCCATTCGAGATTTGGGAAAGCGCCCACCAACCTCAGTTCCGTACTACCTATGGGCAATGCGCTGATATCCAGCTCCACGATGTTGGCAGCTACCTGGCGCAAGCGGGTGACCATTAAGGAATCGTAGGCGGGCGGGTTGTATACATTAACGCTCAGCGCCTGCGATTGCTGCGTGATCCGCCTGATGGTCAGGTAGTCATTTTCAAGTTTGTGCAGCGTGGTATCCGCCACTTTCGGCAATTCCGCCCACTTTTGTTCGCGGTCCGGTTGTTGCAGCTGTTTTATGAGTCCGAGCAAGGGCTCGTCAATCTCAAGGTCATTCAACCTCAACGTATCCGATGCACCCAGGGCGATCCAGCGTTCAATCATCCGGATTTGGCCTTCCCGGAGCGGGCTTTCGCCTTCAGGGGGCATGTGTTCCTCGTCGGCTTCAGGGAGGTGCAGCCGCCGAATCAATTCGCTGCCCTCGGGTGATCCGGGTATGAGGGTGTTGCCGCTTTCGCCTCCTTTCATCAGGCCGGAGAGGTCCGTCAATAACAATTCGCCTTTGCGCTTATTGGCATTATGGCATTTTGTGCAATGATCGTCCATGATGACAAGGACAACGTCCTCATAGATCAACGGATTCTCCGGGATTTCACGTTTTACCGGCGACCCGGGCAATGCGAGGAAATCCTCGCCGTGTGTGATCTGGCCCCCAAAATGCCCGGTGGTCAGGATCAGGCCCAGGAGTATGGTTTGCAGGATCCGACTGGCATAGGTAAACCCGGATAGCTCAGCGCGAAATGCATACCAAAATGCGGCCAAAAGCGCCACCCCCGCCCCGAGATACTGGTGCCACCAAAGGAGCGCGCCTTTTCCTACCGTTTCCATGGCCAGGAAAAATCCTGTAATGGCCGTCAGTAAGGCCGAAAGGATGGCGATTTGAAAGAGGACCGTCGGGATGCGCCTGCCGGTGAATCCCAGGAAGATGACCAGGAGAAGCAGCACGATCGGAAAATGCAGCAGCACCGGGTGCCACTTGCCCAGCCACAATACCCAATCCGGTACCGTCAGATACGATTCAAAGACAAGGCAGAAGCATAGAAAGACCGAAAGGCCAAGCACCCCGTAATCCGCAAAAGTTCTGCTCCTACCCGCTGGCATGTCTCAGGCTAACAAATCGTTAATCACCTTGCCCGCAACATCCGTCAACCGGAACCTGCGCCCCTGATACTTGAAGGTCAGCTTCTCGTGATCCAGGCCCATGGCATACATCAAAGTGGCGTGAAAGTCGTTGATATGGACGGGATTCTCCACGATGTTGTACCCAAATTCATCGGTCTTGCCATAGGTTATGCCCGGCTTAACGCCGCCGCCGGCCATCCAGATGCTGAACGCCCTGGGGTGATGATCCCGACCGTAATTAGAGGGGTCAAACTTACCCTGGCAATAATTCGTCCTCCCGAACTCCCCGCCCCAGATCACCAGGGTATCTTCCAGCAATCCCCTTTGTTTCAAATCGATGATCAGGGCTGCCGAAGCCTGGTCAACATCCTTTGCCTGGCCGGCCATTTCATCCGGAAGGTTGCCGTGCTGGTCCCATCCCTGGTGATATAATTGAATGAACCTGACCCCGTTCTCGGCGAGCCTTCTGGCCTGCAGGGCGTTAGCGGCATACGTGCCCGGGACCTGGCAATCTTCCCCGTATAGTTTTATGATGGATTCCGGCTCCTTGGTGATGTCCATCACTTCGGGCACGGACATTTGCATGCGATACGCCATTTCGTACTGTGCGATGCGGGATTCAATTTCCGCATCGCCCGTTTCATCACGGTGAAGTTCATTTAGGGAAGATACCTGATCCAGTATATGGCGCTTGTCCTCCCGGGTTACGCCATCCGGGTTGTTGAGGTACAGCACGGGATTGTGTCCGGAACGCAAGAGAACCCCCTGGTGTTTGGAATCCAAAAATCCGCTGGACCACAATTTGGAATACAGGCCCTGGCTGTTGCCCATACCCCTTGAGGTCAGGACCACAAAAGAAGGCAGGTTCTTATTCTCGTTGCCCAGGCCGTAACTCAGCCAGGAACCCATGCTGGGCCGGCCTGAAATCTGGCTGCCGGTCTGGAAGAAGGTGATCGCGGGGTCGTGATTGATGGCTTCGGTATGCATGCTTTTCACAAAGCACAGCTCGTCGACGATCTTTGACAGGTGTGGGAAATAATCGCTCACCCAGGCACCGCTCTGCCCGTATTGCTTAAAGCCGATGTTTGGAGGCATCAGCGGGAAACGCTCCTGCTCCGATGTCATCCCGGTGAGCCGCTGCCCGTCCCTCACGGATTCAGGCAAGTCTTCGCCCATTCGCTTGAGAAGGGTGGGCTTGTAATCAAAGGTCTCCAGTTGGGAAGGCGCGCCTGCCTGGAACAGGTAGATGACCCGCTTTGCCTTTGGAGCAAAATGGGGTAATCCCGGGACAAGGCTCCCCGTTTCCTGGACACCTGCTTTGAAAAGGTCGGGGATGAGCAGGGACCCCAGGGCCAAAGAGCCGATCCCTACGCTCATTTGGGAAAAAAAATGCCGTCTGTTAACTTTCAGAGGGTTTTCGGGTTGTGGTTCCTTGTTCATGCTATTCCCTAATAATGGTTTCTGCTAAATTGTAGATGACCTGTGCCGTCAGCATCAGGGCCGCCGTCTGCGCCACATCGGCATCCGCCCGGTCAAATTCCCCGATGTCGAGCAATACGGCGGCATCTTCTGGACAGGCTTCATACCTCTTCCACGTGGTGGAATAGAAATGCGTAAGGGCTGTGAGCTCCTGCTCAACCGGGTTGCGTACCAGGATGTTTCTGAACAAGTCCGGCACCCATTGTTCTTCTTCTGTCTGCCCGGTCAGTATTCGCTGCGCCAAAACACGGCAAGCCTCCAGGACCTGAACGTCGTTTTGAAGCGCAAGGGCCTGGAGCGGGGTGTTTGTGTTTTGCCTGCGAACCTCCGAGAAATCACGGGTGGGGGCGTCAAAAATCGTCATGTTCGGAGGGGGAAGCGTCCTTTTCCAGAACGTATAAAGCGAACGCCTGTACAATTTTCGCCCGGAATCCGGCTCGTATTTGGTCAGGATCCCGCGGTTCCCGCCGGCGTTGGTTTCCTCCCACAATCCGGGGGGTTGATAGGGTTTTACGCTGGGTCCCCCAATTTCCCGATTCAACAGGCCGCTGGTGGCCAGGACATAATCCCGTATCATCTCCCCGCTCAGTCGAAAGCGGGAAGCCCTGGCAAGCAACCTGTTTTCAGGATCCGCCATCTTCAGGTCCGGGGTAACTTCCGAACGCTGCTGATAGGTTGCCGACATCATGATCTTCTTTAAAAGATATTTGATGTCCCAGCCGTTTTCCATGAAGTCCACCGCCAGCCAATCCAGGAGGTCCGGATGGGACGGCAGGCTGCCCTGCACGCCAAAATCTTCCGGGGTGCGTACCAGTCCCTGCCCGAAGAGCATGGCCCAAATCCTGTTCACGAATACCCGCGCCGTTAAGGGGTTGGACGGATCCGTGGCCCATGCCGCCAGGCCCAGGCGATTCCTCGGCAGGGAGTCGGGGAAGGGTTGTATTTCTTCCGGTGTCCCGGGGAAAACTTGTGTACCCAGGTCGTCGTAATTTCCACGGTTCAGAACAAAGGTCTCCCTGGGCAAGGAGTCATTCATGACCATTACTTTTACCGGGGCCTCATCCTCCATATTCACAAAAGACAGCAACTCCTCGGTATCGGCCCGGGTAATGGTAATATAGGGAGGATCTGCAAAAAATTGGTTGTTTGCCGCCTGTACGGCATCCATCTGCAAACCTTTCTCATCTACGTTGTTGAAGAAGGCATAAACCTGGTAATACTCCTGTTGGGAAATTGCATCGTACTTGTGGTCATGACATTTGGCACACTCCAGGGTTACCCCCAGGATAGCTTTCCCGAAGGTATTCGTACGGTCCACCACATATGCGGACTGATATTCTTCCTGGATAACCCCGCCTTCCTGCGTAATCGGGTGGTTCCGATTGAATCCGGTTGCCAGGATCTGGGTTTTGGTGGCCTCTGGCAGCAGATCCCCGGCCAGTTGCCACGTGAGAAATTCGTCATAGGGCATGTTGCTGTTGAAGGCGTGGATCACCCAGTCCCTCCAGGGCCACATGGAGCGGTAGCTGTCATCCTGGTACCCGTGAGAATCCGCATATCGGGCCACGTCCAGCCAGGTTTGTGTCATCCGTTCGCCATAAGCGGGCAACGACAAAAGGGTATCGATCAAGCCGGAGATTACCTCCTGCGAGCTGTCCCGGGCAATGAACAGAAGCATTTTTGGATCGGGAGGCAGCCCGGTAACATCCAGGCTGATGCGCCTGAGAAGGGTTGTCATTTCCGCCCTGGGCGAAGGTTCAAGACCGTTCTCCTCCAATTTTCTTAACACAAATGCATCCAGTTCGTTTTGGATCCGGGCAGAATCCGCCACGGCGGGGACGGGGGGCTTTACGGGCGGAATAAAGGCCCAATGCCTTTCAAATTCAGCCCCTTGCCTGATCCACTTTTTCAGGAGTTCTTTCTCATGCTCGCTAAGGCTCAGCTTGGAATCGGGAGGTGGCATCAAACGGTCCGTTTCCCTGGAGTTGATCCTTTGATAAAGAAGGCTATTGGAGGGGTTACCGGGTACGATCGCGTAATGGCCGGGATTCTCGGGCAATTCCTTGAGCGCCTCTCCTTCTATATCCAGGCGCAACCCGGCTTTCCTCTTATTGGCATCCGGACCGTGACAGGTGTAGCACTTATCCGAAAGGATGGGTTTGATATGGAAGTTGTAGTCCACCTGATCCGGAAGCCTCAAACGCGCCGTCTCTCCCCTGGGCGCATCCTCCCTGATCTTCAGAAAACCGATCAACAGGCCGCCGAGCAGGAGCAGGATGGCAGCCATGTAAATGCGTTGTTTCATGAGGGAGGTTTTACGCGATAGGTATGAATATATGAAATAGCGGGATTATCCGGAATAGGGAATGCCTTATCTTAATCCAGCGCTTTGGCAAAGCCGCGTTTTCAGACATCCTTTAAAATTACTATAATTATGGAAGGCTTTGCGAAGGCGGCCATTCGGGCCTGATCCCTTCCTGCCATCCCGCAGCTTCGGTTTGAGGGGATTTAAAACCATCATCAAATGCAGGACAACACAACAAATCGCCGCTCTTTTTTAAAAGATTCAGGGCTCCTTGCGGCTGGCACGTTTTGCTTCTCCAGCGCCCTGTATGGCACGAAAGGTCAAAGCTTACCGGTACCTGGTGACCCGGATCGCAATGCGGAAACCATCGGGCACGGAAACTTCCGATACCGCCTTCACAAGGATTGGGGAACCCAGGACCTCAGGCAATTTCCGGTGATGGATTGCCATGAAATGGTGCAGGACCGGAAAGGCCGGCTGATCCTGCTGACCAACCATCCCAGGAACAATATCATCATCTATGACCGTTCGGGTAAGGTGCTTGATGCCTGGACCCTGAATCTGACAGGGGCGCATGGCTTAACGCTTTCGGACGAATATGAGGAGGAGTGTCTCTACATCACCTCGACGAATGAGAATACCGTGTACAAGACCACCCTGGACGGCCGGGTGCTCCTGAAACTATCCTATCCCAGGGAAACCGGTCGATATGCTTCGGCAGACAAATACCTTCCAACCGAAACCGCAATAGGTCCTAATGGCGACATCTATGTGGCTGACGGATATGGCGAAAACTACATTATGCAGTACACCCAAAAGGGAGAATTAGTAAGGCATTGGGGGGGCAAGGGTGATTTGGCTTCTCAATTTGATTGTTGCCACGGCATCACGCTGGATACGCGATACGAGGGGGATCCGACCTTGCTCATTACCTCCCGGTCAAAACAGGAATTTAAAAGGTTCGCTCTGGACGGCACGCATTTGGAGACCGTCCCGCTCCCCGGGTGCTGGATTTGCCGGCCGGTGATTAAGGGCGAATTCCTCTATTTTGCCGTTATCGTAACCAAAACATGGGGGGCCTATGACGGTTGTTTGATCATCCTGAATAAGGAGAACAAGGTAGTCTCCTGCCCTGGCGGTTCGGTACCCCGGTACGCCGAAGACACCTTGTTGCCCCCCCTGTATGATGACGTAAGCTTTCTCAATCCCCATGATGTATGTGTCGATAGGGATGAAAACCTATATGTGCCCCAATGGGCATCGGGAAGAACTTATCCGGTCATGCTTGAAAGGACCCTTTGAGGCCACCACATCAAGGACGGAACTTTCCTCCGGAACCGGCTACTTGAACAGCATCGGCGCAAATTCGGAAAGGTAGATCCGCCAATTGGTCCAGGTATGGCCTCCGGGGCTTTCCCTGTACACGTAGTCAAAATCCAGCTCGTCCAGTTTGTTGCGCATGGTCACAACGCTTTCATAAAGGAAATCGTCCTTGCCGCATGCAATCCAGTAGAGTTCAGGATCGGCGGCGCCCAGGGCTTTGATCTCATCCACCTGGTCTGCGTGGTTCACCTCGATCCCAAAACGGCTCAAGTCTGCGAAGCCCATGCTCATGACCCCTATGTAATCAAAGAGATCCGGATTCTGCAAGGTGGTATTGATGGTCTGCAACCCGCCCATGCTCAGGCCAGTAAGGGCGCGGTTCTCCTTGCCCGTTTTAACGCGGTAATGCGATTCGATATAGGGGATAACGTCCTGGACCAGGCTTTTCTCGAACTGCATGCTGGCCATTCCCATAATCCCTTCCTGGTTGTCCAGTTTCGGGCTGACGGTAAACGCGGCCGCCTGTCCCGGATTTCCATTGGTCATCACCACCAGCATAGGCTTGGCCTTCCCCTGGGTGATCAGGTTGTCCAAAATGGTATTGGCGACCCCGAGCGTGGGCCAGGCCTCTTCGTCTCCGCCTCCGCCGTGCAGCAGGTAAAGTACGGGGTAGGATTCCCCGCTATCCGCATAACCGGGCGGCGTATACACATACATCCGGCGGGTGAGTCCTAGCGTCGGGGATTCATACCATACCTGGTGCATCGAACCTTTTGGACCTGTTTTGGCCCAGTACAGATCCGAAGCTTCCCCGGGCACGTAGAGCACGTTTTCGGTACGGAACCTTCCGTCCCGGGCTACATGTTTATTGGCAGTATCCATGGTGGTGACCCCGTCCACGTCAAAGGTATACCCGTACAGTTCGGGTTCCAGCGGGCCGACGGTTACCGACCAGACCCCGTCTTCCCCTTTGGTAAGGGGCGTGGTCTGCCGGCGCATGCCCTGATCTCCGTTCGGGACCATGGGCATCCAGTTGGCGGAAAGTGCAACCGACTGCGCATTCGGGGCCAAAATACGGAAGGTGACCGTATTGTCGTCTGCCACTTCCGGCGATACGATCGGGGCCATTTGACCCACTTCCTGGGCTGTAGTTGCCAGGGGCGCCAGTAGTAGGAGCGCAAAGCACAAAATTTGGATATTGCGAAGGATCATTTTAATTCCGATAGCGTGCTGCATGGAATTGGAGGTGTTTAAAAGTTTCATCAGTATTAATTTTTCAAGTAAGGGAAGGTAAGCATTCCCGCTGCTGCACCCAACCCTATTTTTGTTAGATTTTATCCATATAGCACCGCGGATTGACCTGTCCCGATTATTACTATCTTGGGGTACCGATTTTTACAGCCAGCCAATAGATGATCCGTTTTTTCCGAAACCTGCGACGCCGTCTGCTATCCGAAAACAGCTTCCGGAATTACTTGCTCTATGCCATCGGGGAGATCATCCTTGTTGTGATCGGCATCCTTATCGCCCTGCAGGTCAACAATTGGAATTCCGAAAGACAGGAACGCAGGGTGAGCGAAAACTACCTGATCAAGCTCTCGGGCGAATTGGATATGATGCCCCGTGAATATAACGCCCGCAGGCCTGAAGTCGACCGCGGACGGAAAGAAGCCTTGCAGGCCCTGGAATATCCGGAGGATTGCGGCGCCAGGGATTCCCTCCAACCCGCCTTCGTTCAGACGCTGCTTACCCATCAGTTCATGATGAAATATCCCGAATTCCGAAATACCTACGATGAAATGATCTCCGCAGGGGCCTTTGCGGGGGTGGAGGACCCCGAAGTGAAGAGCCGTTTGTTTCAGAGCTATAATGCGCTTTCAATGGCTCAGACACAAATTGACTATTTCAGGGATGAAGTCGGACGGGCGTGCGCGATCATGAAAAATGCCCATGAAGGTTTGCGCATCGTACTGGAGAAACCATAAAAACGATCGGATTATGAACCGCCTGACCCTTCTTATTCTCTGCCTTACCGCTGTTCTGTACGGCGCCTGCGGCCTAAAGGCCCCATCTGAAACAACTTCAGCCAACCCAACTCCGGAGCCAGCCTGGGAAACGCTCTTTAACGGCACCGACCTCAGCGGATGGACCATGCGTATTGTCGGGTATCCGCTGGGCGAAAATTTCGGGAATACCTTTAGCGTTGAGGACGGGATCCTTAAAATCCGCTACGACGGATATGGCGATAACTTCAACAATCGATTCGGGGCGCTCTATTACCATGAACCCTTTTCCAATTACCGCCTGAAGGTAGAATACCGCTTTGTCGGCGAAACAGCGCCCGGGGCCCCTTCCTGGGGGTATCGCGACAGCGGGGTGCAATTCCACAGCCAGTCGCCCGGGTCCCTGAAGGCAGACCAGCCTTTTCCGGTTTCCCTGGAGTACAACCTGCACGGAGGGAACGGCACGGACGAGCGGCCACTCGGCGAAATCTGTGCCAACGGCATTGTCATAGACCTGGAAGATGGGCCAAACAGCTCGTACTGTACCCCGCCGACCACCAAACGCACCTTTCACGGAGACCAGTGGGTGACCCTGGAAATAGACGTGCGGGACGGGGTGATCACGCATTACGCCAACGGTGAACCATTGCTGCAATACCGCAACCCCCGATACAATCCGGAGCACGAAATCGCGGCTACGCTGATCGAAGGGGGGGACGCATCGGTTACGGGAGGCTATATATCACTGCAATCCAACAGCCACCCGATTGATTTTCGCAAAATCGAAATCCTGAGGTACTGATAAAGGGAAAGGCATGAAGGTCCTTATCACAGCACATATCCCCGGCATTGCGCTGGAAATGCTCAAAAACGGGGGCCTGAAGGTGGATGCCTGGGAGGAGGACCGGCCCATGACCGCGGCGGAGCTGGCGGCCGCCGTCAAAGGTTGCGACGTCCTGTTGTGTACAAGCCCGGACCGCCTGAACGCGGCCTTCCTTTCCGAGAATGCCCATTTGAAAATGCTCTCGCAATTTGCGGCTGGCTACGACAATATCGATCTGGATAAGGCGCGGGAACTGAATATCGTCGTCGCCAATGCTCCCGGGGCCATGACAGAGGCCACGGCAGACATAGCTTTCGGCCTTATTCTAGCGGTTGCCCGGAAAATGTTCTACATGCACAAGACCATTTTACGAGGCGAATGGGGGCCGTTCCGGCCGCAGGCGCATCTGGGGATGGAACTGCGTGGAAATACCCTTGGGATCTACGGAATGGGGCGTATCGGGGCGGCCCTGGCCGAGCGCTGCAGGGGCGCTTACGGGATGAAGGTGGTGTATCACAATCGCGGCCGGAACCCCGGGGCCGAAAAATCGCTCGGTGCAAGCCGCGTAAGCTTTGAGGAACTATTGCTTCAAAGCGACATCCTGTCCGTTCACGCCGCCCTGACCCCGGAAACCACAGGCCGGTTTGACCGGGATGCATTCCAAAAGATGAAATCTTCCGCCATCTTTATCAATACGGCACGAGGGGGATTACACCGCGAAGACCACTTGCTGGAGGCGTTGCAGAACCATGAAATCTGGGGAGCGGGCCTGGACGTGACCGATCCGGAGCCCATGAGTGCCAGGAATGCGCTCCTGAAAATGGAAAACGTGGCCATCACCCCGCATATCGGCTCGGCCACGGTTGCGGCGCGCACCGAAATGGCAAGGCTGGCAGCCGAAAATATCCTGCAATTCGCCAGGGGCGAGGCGGTAACCAACCGGATCGCCTAGCTGGAAACGCGCTCTCAGACGAGGTCTACCCGGCCGCCGGTCCTGACCGCCTCGTAGATCGCGTCGATGATCTTCATATCTCTAACGCCTTCTTCCCCGTCTGCGGGTACCTCAGCGGTTTCACCGTTCAGCAGGATCCCGGCCATCGCATCCATCTGCAGGGTTTGGTGGGTGGTATGCTCCCCGGGGATGGGCCCTTTATGGGTCCGGCCCTCAATGGGCCCGTAGCCCGATGAAGGCTGCGTTTCCGCAAAACCGTCGCTCCCGACCATATAGAAGCGATCCAGATGGTTAAAGGCGTACGTGGAAAGGCAAGAGGCCACGGCACCACCCGGGAAGCCCATCTGAAACTGAATGGTCTCGTC